>NZ_JBHWGV010000027.1:17423-57365 GCF_042732955.1 Kitasatospora sp. NPDC059747
CCGCCCCTACGCCCCCCCCACGCCCCCCCCGCACTCCGCCCCCGCCGCGCCCCCCCCCCCCCCCCCCCGCCCCCCCCCCCCCGCCCCCCCCCCCCCCGGCGGGGCGGCGTCTCCGCCGGCGTGGTCCGGAAAACGACGAAGGCCCAGATCCGTGGAACAACTCCACTGATCTGGGCCTCGGTTGCAAGTGCCCCCGGTAGGATTCGAACCTACGCACCCGCCTCCGGAGGGCGGTGCTCTATCCCCTGAGCTACGGGGGCCTGCTCTTGCCGTCGGGGCCTGCGCTCCGACGTGGAGAACACTACCAGGCTCCGGCCGTGGTCCGTGCACGGGTTTCGCACCGGGCCGGCCGGGCGCCCGCCGGGCGGAAGTCGGGAAAGGCCGGACGGGGCGGCCGCCCCGCCGATACCCTCGGTGAGGTGTCGGGAGAGTCCGGGCGGGTCCTCGTGGTGGACGACAGCGAGGTGATCCGCCAGCTGATCAGGGTCAACCTCGAACTCGAGGGTTTCGAGGTGGTGACCGCCGCCGACGGTGCCGAGTGCCTGGAGGTGGTCCGCCGGGTGCGGCCGGACGTGGTGACGCTGGACGTGGTGATGCCGCGTCTGGACGGCCTGCGGACGGCGGCCCGGCTGCGCGCGGCGCCCGGCACCAGCGGGCTGCCGATCGCGATCGTGAGCGCCTGCACCCCGGCGGACCTGGATCTGGGGGAGGCGGTGGGGGTGGACGGCTACCTCGGCAAGCCCTTCGACCCGGCGGACCTGGTGGCACTGGTGCGCCGCCTGATGACCCTGGGCGGGCGGCCCGGCGGGTTTCGCCCTGAGCGAACAGAGCGCACAGATCGAGGCTGACACCGCCGCCGGGGCGCCGCACGGGCGTCTCAACCGGCAAACCGAGTGGCGGGCGGGCACCCCGTCTCGCCTACGCTTGGCGTCGTGACCCCCGCAGAGCTTTCCCAGGCAATCCAGGCCGCAGTGAGCGCCGCCGTCGAGGCGGGCGAGCTGGCCGTCGCCGTGCCCGAGCACGTGACGGTCGAGCGGCCCAAGAACAGGGACCACGGCGACTACGCGACCAACGTGGCCCTCCAGCTCGCCAAGGCGGCCGGCAAGCCGCCGCGAGCCGTCGCCGAGGCGCTGGCCGACCGCCTGCGAGGGATCACCGGCGTCACCAAGGTCGACATCGCCGGTCCGGGCTTCCTGAACATCACCCTGGACACCGCCACCGCCGGTGCGCTCGCCCGCACCGTCGTCGAGGCCGGCGAGGCCTACGGGCGCAACGAGGCCCTCAAGGGCCTGAAGATCAACCTGGAGTTCGTCTCCGCCAACCCGACCGGCCCGATCCACATCGGCGGCGTCCGCTGGGCGGCCGTCGGCGACTCGCTCGCCCGCGTCCTGCGGGCCTCCGGCGCCGACGTCACCACCGAGTACTACCTCAACGACGCCGGCGTGCAGATCACCAAGTTCGCCGCCTCGCTGCAGGCCGCCGCGAACGGCCGGGAGGTGCCCGAGGGCGGGTACGTCGGCGAGTACATCGTCGACATCGCCAAGGCGATCACCGGCGCCGTCCCGGGCCTGCTCGACCTGCCCGAGGCCGAGCAGCTGCAGGTCTTCCGCACCGAGGGCCTCAAGCTCATGGTCGCCGAGATCAAGCGCTCGATGGACGAGTTCGGCACCCACTTCGACGTCTGGTTCTCGGAGAAGTCGCTGCACGACTCCGGCGCCGTCGAGAAGGCCATCACCCGGCTGCGCGAGCAGGGCCACGTCTTCGACCAGGACGGCGCGGTCTTCCTGCGCACCACCGACTTCGGCGACGACAAGGACCGCGTCCTGATCAAGGCCGACGGCGACACCACCTACTTCGCCGCCGACGCCGCCTACTACCTGTCCAAGCGCGACCGCGGCACCGACGTCGCGCTCTACATGCTGGGCGCCGACCACCACGGGTACGTCAACCGCCTCAAGGCCATCTCGGCCTGCGCGGGCGACGACATGAACCACAACATCGAGGTGAAGATCGGCCAGTTCGTGAAGATGCTTCGCGACGGCGAAGAGGTCCGCATGTCCAAGCGGGCCGGCAACATCATCACGATCGACGACGTCGTCGAGTGGATCGGCGTGGACGCCGCCCGCTACACGCTGGCGCGCTCCTCCACCGACTCGACGATCACGCTCGACATCAACCTCCTGACGAGCCAGACCAACGAGAACCCGGTTTTCTACGTCCAGTACGCCCACACCCGGATGTGCGGCGTGGCCCGCAAGGCCGCCGAGCTGGGCGTGGACAAGGGCCCGGCCGAGCAGTTCAAACCCGAGCTGCTCGCCACCGAGTGGGAGTCCGACGTCCTCGGCCACCTCGCCGAGTTCCCGCGCGTGCTGGCCACGGCCGGCGAGCTGCGCGAGCCGCACCGGGTCGCCGTGTACCTGGAGAAGCTCGCGAGCAAGTACCACCGCCTGTACGAGAACTGCATGTTCCTGCCCAAGGGCGACGAGGAGCTCAACGACACGCACCGGGCCCGCCTCTGGCTGGTCGAGGCGACGCGTACGGTGCTCGCCAACGGGCTCACGCTCCTGGGCGTGACGGCGCCCGAGCGGATGTAGGAACCACCCCCAAGCGCACAGCGGGGGCGGCTGACGGTCAACGGGGACCGTCGCCGCCCCTCGCCATAGGTCTCGAAGGACTGGGAAAGACACATGAGTCGTTCCGCACACCCCGCAGGCCCCCGGCACGGGGACGTGCTGCCCGAGGGCCACTACCAGGCCCCGCCGGCCGACCTGAACGCGCTCGACCCCAAGGTCTGGTCGCGCACCGTGGCCCGCGACGCCGAGGGCGTGGCCACCGTCGCCGGGATCGACGTCAAGACGCTGGCGGCCGAGTACGGCACCCCGGCCTACGTCATGGACGAAGAGGACTTCCGCACCCGGGCGCGCGCCTGGCGCGACGCCTTCGGCGCCGACGCGGACGTCTACTACGCCGGCAAGGCGTTCCTCTCCAAGGCGGTCGTGCGCTGGCTGCACGAGGAGGGCCTGAACCTCGACGTGTGCAGCGTCGGCGAGCTGGTCGTGGCGCTGGCCGCCGGGATGCCGGCCGAGCGGATCGCGCTGCACGGCAACAACAAGTCGGTGGACGAGCTGGAGCACGCCGTGAAGGCGGGCGTCGGCCACGTCGTCGTCGACTCCTACGAGGAGATCGAGCGGCTGGCCGCGATCGCCGCCCGGCACGGCGTCCGCCAGCCGGTGCTGATCCGGGTCACCGTCGGCGTCGAGGCGCACACCCACGAGTTCATCGCGACGGCGCACGAGGACCAGAAGTTCGGCCTGTCGCTGACCGGGGGAGCGGCCGCCGAGGCGGTGCGCCGGGTGCTCGGCCACCCGACGAGCCTGGAGCTGCGCGGCATCCACTCGCACATCGGCTCGCAGATCTTCGACATGGCCGGTTTCGAGGTGGCCGCCCGCCGGGTGGTCGGCCTGCTCGGGCAGGTCCGCGACGAGCACGGCGTCCAGCTGCCCGAGATCGACCTGGGCGGCGGCCTTGGCATCGCCTACACCAGCGACGACGACCCCCGCGAGCCGGCCGAGATCGCCGCCGCGCTGGCCGACATCGTCCGCCGCGAGTGCCGGGCGGCCGAGCTGGACGTGCCGCGGCTGAGCGTGGAGCCGGGCCGGGCGATCGTCGGCCCGACCGCGTTCACGCTGTACGAGGTCGGCACCGTCAAGCCGCTGGAGGGCCTGCGCACCTACGTCAGCGTGGACGGCGGCATGTCCGACAACATCCGCACCGCGCTGTACGACGCCGAGTACTCGGTGGCGCTCGTGTCGCGCACCAGCGACGCCGAGCCGATGCTGGTCCGGGTGGTCGGCAAGCACTGCGAGTCCGGCGACATCGTCGTGCGGGACGCCTTCCTGCCGGCCGACCTCGTCCCGGGCGACCTGCTCGCGGTGCCCGCCACCGGCGCGTACTGCCGCTCGATGGCGAGCAACTACAACCACGCCCTGAAGCCCCCCGTGGTGGCCGTCAAGGACGGTGCGGCGCGGGTGATCGTCCGGCGCGAGACGGAGGAGGATCTCCTGCGTCTGGATATCGGATGACGAAATTCTTGTCTCAGATCATGGAACGACCGTAGATCCGTGCGGAAAGTCCCCGAGACTGGTACGGACCGAAGTTCCCGGCGGCCCGAGAAAGCCGCCGGAATTACCGAAGCACGATGAATGCAGAGCGGAGTCGGATGATGCGTACGCGCCCGCTGAAGGTGGCGTTGCTGGGCTGTGGTGTGGTGGGCTCCGAGGTGGCGCGCATCATGACGACGACGGCCGACGACCTCGCCGCGCGCATCGGTGCCCCGGTCGAGCTCGCCGGCATCGCGGTCCGCCGGGCCGGCCGGGACCGCCCCGGCGTGCCCGCGCACCTGCTGACCACCGACGCCGAGGCCCTGATCAACCGCGGCGACATCGACGTGGTGATCGAGGTCGTGGGCGGCATCGAGCCGTCCAAACACCACATCCTGTCGGCGTTCAAGCAGGGCGCCTCGGTGGTCAGCGCCAACAAGGCGCTGCTCGCCCAGGACGGTGCCGAGCTGCACGCGGCCGCCGCGGCGGCCGGGGTGGACCTGTACTACGAGGCCGCGGTGGCGGGGGCGATCCCGCTGCTGCGCCCGCTGCGCGAGTCCCTCGCCGGCGACAAGGTGAACCGGGTGCTCGGCATCGTCAACGGCACCACCAACTTCATCCTCGACAAGATGGACACCACCGGCGCCGGCTACTCGGAGGCGCTGGAGGAGGCCACCGCGCTCGGCTACGCCGAGGCGGACCCGACCGCCGACGTCGAGGGCTTCGACGCCGCCGCGAAGGCCGCGATCCTGGCCGGGATCGCCTTCCACACCAAGGTGACCGCGGCGGACGTCTACCGCGAGGGCATCACCGAGGTGACCGCGGCCGACATCGCCTCGGCCAAGGCGATGGGCTGCGTCGTCAAGCTGCTCGCGATCTGCGAGCGGGCCGCCGACGGCGAGTCCGTCACCGCGCGCGTGCACCCGGCGATGATCCCGCTGTCGCACCCGCTGGCCTCCGTCCGCGAGGCGTACAACGCGGTGTTCGTCGAGGCCGAGGCGGCCGGGCGGCTGATGTTCTACGGCCCGGGCGCCGGCGGCTCGCCGACCGCCTCGGCGGTGCTCGGCGACCTGGTCGCGGTGTGCCGCAACAAGCTCAACGAGGCCACCGGCCCCGGTGACTCGGTGTACACGCAGCTGCCGGCCAAGCCGATGGACGAGGTCGTCACCCGCTACCACGTCAGCCTGGACGTGGACGACCGCGCCGGTGTGCTCGCCCAGGTGGCCTCCGTGTTCGCCGAGCACGGCGTCTCCATCGACACCGTGCGCCAGCAGGGCCGTGACGGCGACGCCTCGCTCGTCGTGGTCACCCACCGTGCCACCGACGCCGCCCTGTCGGCGACGGTCGACAAGCTCCGCGCGCTGGACAGCGTGCGGGACGTGGCCAGCATCATGCGGGTCGAAGGGGAGTAAGGAACTAGCCATGAACGCCGTTGCCGAGAACGTCGTCCGAGGCGCGCACACCCACCAGTGGCGCGGCCTGATCGAGGAGTACCGCGACCGCCTGCCGGTCACCGCGGCCACTCCGGTGGTCACCCTGCTCGAAGGCGGCACGCCGCTGGTCCCCGCCCAGGTGCTGTCCGAGCGCACGGGCTGCGAGGTCTACCTGAAGGTCGAGGGCGCCAACCCGACCGGCTCCTTCAAGGACCGCGGGATGACGATGGCCATCTCCAAGGCCAAGGAGGAGGGCGCGCAGGCCGTCATCTGCGCCTCCACCGGCAACACCTCGGCCTCCGCCGCCGCGTACGCGGTGCGGGCCGGGATGGTGTCGGCGGTGCTCGTCCCGCAGGGCAAGATCGCGCTGGGCAAGATGGGCCAGGCGCTGGTGCACGGCGCCAGGATCCTCCAGGTGGACGGGAACTTCGACGACTGCCTGACGCTCGCGCGCGAACTGTCCGAGAAGTACCCGGTGGCGCTGGTGAACTCGGTGAACCCGGTGCGCATCGAGGGCCAGAAGACGGCCGCCTTCGAGATCGTCGACATGCTCGGCGACGCCCCGGACATCCACGTCCTCCCGGTCGGCAACGCGGGCAACATCACCGCGTACTGGAAGGGTTACCGCGAATACGCCACCGACGGCCTGGCCTCCCGCACCCCGCGGATGTGGGGCTTCCAGGCCTCCGGCTCGGCCCCGATCGTGGACGGCGCGCCGGTGCTCAAGCCGCAGACCATCGCCACCGCGATCCGGATCGGCAACCCGGCCTCGTGGGACTTCGCGCTCGCCGCGCGGGACGAGTCGGGCGGCCTCATCGACAAGGTGACGGACCGTCAGATCCTGTCCGCCTACCGGCTGTTGGCCTCGCAGGAGGGCGTCTTCGTGGAGCCCGCCTCGGCCGCCTCGGTGGCCGGTCTGCTGGCCAAGGCGGAGGCCGGCCTGGTCGACCCGGGCCAGCGGATCGTCTGCACCGTGACCGGCAACGGCCTCAAGGACCCGGACTGGGCGGTGGCCGGTGCGCCGCAGCCGCAGATCGTCCCGATCGACCCGGAGGCGGCGGCCCGGCGCCTGGGCCTGCTCGACTGACCCGCCGGAACGGGCCCGCCGGACCCACCGGGCCCATCGGGCAAAAGGCCTGATGCCCCACCGGACCGCGACGGGCCGACCCTTTCGGGGGTCGGCCCGTCAAAGTTCTCGACTGACACTTTTGTGTCAATTCCGCTGCGCATTCCGAACCGATTCCGCCCCGCCCTTTGACCGGGTGGGGTGCGCATTCCGGCCAGAAGCGGCAACACACCAGATCGAAGGCCCACGGGGTGTACCACTGGGGAACCTCTCTTCGATACTCTGGGTCCGGCCGTGTGGCACATGCCCCGGGTCCGTCCCCCTCGCGGGCCGCACCGACGACTGTGACCGCCCGCCCCGGTACGGGGCCCGCGGCCCGCCTCCCCACCCCCGCACCGAGGCGCTCCGCGCCGCCGAATTCCCCAGGAGAGTCCACCGCATGGCCGGTCCCGCGTTCCGTGCCGCCGCCGTCCGGGTCCGGGTCCCCGCGACCAGCGCCAACCTCGGTCCGGGCTTCGACGCCTTCGGACTCGCGCTGGGCCTGTACGACGACGTCGTCGTCCGGGTCGCCGACTCCGGCCTGTCCGTCGACATCGCCGGCGAGGGCGCCGACTCGCTGGCCCGCGACGAGCGCCACCTCGTCGTCCGCTCGATGCGCGCCGCCTTCGACCGCCTCGGCGGCCAGCCGCGCGGCCTCGAAGTGGTCTGCGCCAACCGGATACCGCACGGCCGGGGCCTCGGCTCCTCGTCGGCGGCCATCTGCGCCGGCCTCGTGGCCGCCCGCGCCGTCACCATCGGCGGCCCGTCCGCGCTGGACGACGACGCGCTGCTGGACCTCGCCTCCGAGCTGGAGGGCCACCCCGACAACGTCGCGGCCTGCCTGCGCGGCAACTTCACCGTCGCCTGGACCGACGAGGAGTCGGCCAAGGCGGTCGTCCTGGAGCCGTCCGAGCGGGTCGTGCCGGTCGTCTTCGTGCCCGCCACCGAGGTGCTCACCAAGACCGCCCGCGGCCTGCTGCCCAAGACCGTCCCGCTCGGCGACGCCGCGGTGAACGCGGGCCGCGCCGCGCTCATGGTCGAGGCGCTGACCCGGCGCCCCGAGCTGCTGCTCGCCGCCACCGAGGACCGGCTGCACCAGGACTACCGCGCCTCCGCGATGCCCGAGAGCGCCGGACTGGTGGGCGCCCTGCGCGCGGAGGGCATCCCCGCCGTCATCTCCGGGGCCGGCCCGACCGTCCTCGCGCTCACCGACGAGGCGGGCGCCGACAAGGTGCTCTCCTTCGCCGGGCACCACGGCCACGGCGGCGACCCGGCGTTCGCCGCGCACCGCCTGGAGCTCGACCGCACCGGCGCCACGGTGCTCCCGCTGGACGCCTGAGCAGCACGTCCGGGCGGTCCGCCCGGGCCCGGCGGCGGCACGCCCGCAGCCGGGCCGTCCGGACACGATTGGCAAGCGCAAGGCTGGGGAATGTGTGAGGGGGTCGGTAGTGTTAACCTCATTGCTGCACCAGGTGCCCTCCGGGGCTCGGTGCGCCGCGTCCCGATCCCAGCACTCCGCTGCCGCGGAGTCCCGGCGATATTCGGGGCGACGATTCTCCGGGAGCCCACCGCAGCGCGTACGCAGCCTGCCTGCGCGACTTGCGGCCGCATCCCGAAGCCGTGACGGCACCTGACTCCCACCCGCGGCCTCCCACCTTGAGGCCAGGACGGGCGGAGCGCGGGCCACCGTCACGCGACGGGGGCCCGGGATTCGCAGGCAGCGTGGGGGTACGCCCTTCGGGGAGGTCGGCACACGGCCGGCCCACCGCGCCACTCGCACCACCGTGCTTCGTGCACCGCACCTCGCAGCTCTCCCTCGACGGGCTTCCGCCATTCGAGGGATCCCCGCCTCGGACCGACGCAGTCGAGCGTTGGTCAGGACAGCACAACCGGTCGCCGAGCCAGACAGGCCGACGTCCGCTCCAGGGAAGGACCCTTAGTGAGCGACACCACCGATCTGATGGGCGCGCGCCCGGACGCCGACGCGTCGGACGCCGCCGCCCCCGCTGCCCCGGCCCGGCGCCGCCGTTCGGCCGCCGCGGGCCTGGACGGGATGGTCCTGGCCGAGCTGCAGAAGCTCGCCGCGGACCTGGGCATCACCGGTACCGGACGCATGCGCAAGAGCCAGCTGATCGAGACCATCAAGGAGAAGAGCGGCGGCGACCCGCTGCTCGCCGCCGGTGGTGGCGCCCCGGCCGCCAAGCGCACCGCCGCCAAGGCGGACGCCGAGGCCCCGGCCGAGAAGCCGGCCCGCCGCACCAAGGCCGCCGCGGCCGCCGCCGCCCCGGCCGACGAGCCGCAGGCCCAGATCGAGATCCCGGTCCAGGCCGCCGCCGAGACCGCCGCGCCCGCCCGCGCCGAGCGCACCCGCCGCCGCGCCACCTCGGCCGCCGGCGCCCCGGTCGCCGAGACCGCCGCCGCCGAGCCGGCCGCCGTCGTCGTGGCCGAGCCGAAGCAGGCCGAGGCCCGCCCGGCCGAGACCCGCGCCTTCGAGGGCCGCGAGGAGGGCCGCACCGAGTCCCGCCGCGACCGCCGCGAGCGCCGCGACCGCCGCGACGCCGGCGAGCGCACCGACCGCCAGGAGGGCGGCGAGGTCCAGGCCGGCCAGGACGGCGAGAGCCGCGAGTCGCGCCGCGACCGCCGCAACCGCCGTGAGCGCGCCGACCGCCAGGGCCAGCAGGGCGGCGGCCAGCAGCAGGGCGCCCAGGGCGACGGCCAGGCCCGCCAGGGCGGCCAGCAGCAGACCCAGCAGCAGCCGCAGGCGCAGCAGGGCGGCTACGACGACGACGAGTTCGGCGACGGCCGTCGCGGCCGGGGGGGGGGGGGGGGGGCGCGCGCGGCGCGCGGGGGGCGGGCCCGCGCCGCGGGGGCTCAGGGCCGCCGCCCACGCCCGCACGGCCGGCAACCAGCACACCCCCCACCACCCCCAGGCGAACCGGGCCGGAAACGACGACCACGTTTTGGCCGACGGCCGTCGCGGCCGTCGCGGCCGCTACCGCGACCGCCGTGGCCGCGGCAGCCGCCGCGAGGGCTTCGAGACCGGCGCCCCCGAGCCGCAGATCGGCGAGGACGACGTCCTGATCCCGGTCGCGGGCATCCTGGACATCCTCGACAACTACGCGTTCGTGCGCACCTCCGGCTACCTGCCGGGCCAGAACGACGTCTACGTCTCGCTGGCGCAGGTCCGCAAGAACGGCCTGCGCAAGGGCGACGCCATCACCGGCGCCGTGCGCCAGCCGCGCGAGGGCGAGCGCCGCGAGAAGTTCAACGCCATGGTGCGCCTGGACTCCGTCAACGGCATGGACCCGGAGAGCGGCCGCGGCCGTCCCGAGTTCAACAAGCTCACCCCGCTGTACCCGCAGGAGCGGCTGCGCCTGGAGACCGACCCGGGCGTGCTGACCACCCGGATCATCGACCTCGTGTCGCCGATCGGCAAGGGCCAGCGCGGTCTGATCGTCGCGCCGCCGAAGACCGGCAAGACGATGGTGCTGCAGGCGGTCGCCAACGCGATCACCCACAACAACCCCGAGTGCCACCTGATGGTCGTCCTGGTCGACGAGCGTCCGGAAGAGGTCACCGACATGCAGCGGTCGGTGAAGGGCGAGGTCATCTCCTCGACCTTCGACCGCCCGGCGGAGGACCACACCACCGTCGCCGAGCTCGCGATCGAGCGCGCCAAGCGACTGGTGGAGCTCGGCCACGACGTGGTGATCCTGCTGGACTCGATCACCCGCCTCGGCCGCGCCTACAACCTGGCGGCGCCGGCCTCCGGCCGCATCCTGTCCGGTGGTGTCGACTCGACCGCGCTGTACCCGCCGAAGAAGTTCTTCGGTGCCGCGCGCAACATCGAGAACGGCGGCTCGCTGACCATCCTGGCCACCGCGCTGGTCGAGACCGGCTCGCGCATGGACGAGGTGATCTTCGAGGAGTTCAAGGGCACCGGCAACATGGAGCTCAAGCTCGACCGCAAGCTCTCGGACAAGCGCATCTTCCCGGCCGTCGACGTGGACGCCTCCAGCACCCGCAAGGAGGAGATCCTGCTCGGCAGCGAGGAGTTGGCCATCGTCTGGAAGCTGCGCCGGGTGCTGCACGCGCTCGACTCGCAGCAGGCGATCGAGCTCCTGCTGGACAAGATGAAGCAGACCAAGAGCAACGCCGAGTTCCTGATGCAGATCGCCAAGACGACCCCCGGGTCCGGCGACTGACCGCAGTCGCACGGCTCGGCCGTCACGGAACCCCGGATCGCGCGAGCGGTCCGGGGTTCCGGCGTTCCCGGGCCCGGCTCCGGCCCAGGATCCGGGCCGGTTGTTCCAGAGTCGGTACATCTCGACCACATTGGTGACTCTTGTCCGATTTACCCTGGAGCGTATGGCCGAGCACAAGAGCGTCCCGAGCAACCGCCGCAGAGTCCTGCGGGTGGTCGCCTGCGCGTCCGCCGCGATCGCCGTCCTCGGCGCCGGGGCCGCCGCGTGGGCCTACTTCACGCTCGACGGCAACATCAAGAGCGTCGACATCAACGCCCGGCTGGGCGACGCCCGGCCGCCGGCCGCCACCGACGGCTCGTTCAACATCCTCGTGCTGGGCTCCGACTCGCGGGCCGGCGCGAACGGCGGCCTGGCGGGCGGGGACACCGGTGACACCGCGCGCTCCGACACCGCGATGGTCGTGCACGTCAGCCAGGACCACTCGCGCGCCGAGGTCGTCTCGATCCCGCGCGACACCCTCGTCGACCGCCCCGACTGCACCGACGCGAGCGGCAAGCCCGTGCCGGCCCTCAAGCGCGCCATGTACAACAGCGCCTTCGAGGCCGGCGGCGCCGCCTGCGCGGTCAAGACCACCGAGCAGCTGACCGGGCTGCGGATGGACCACTACGTGCAGGTCGACTTCGCCGGGTTCGCCCGGGTCGTGGACGCGATAGGCGGGGCCACCGTGACCACCACGGTGGCCATCCACGACAAGGACAGCGGGCTCGACCTCCCGGCCGGCGAGCACCACCTCGACGGCCGGCAGGCGCTCGCCTTCGTCCGCACCCGGCACGGCGTCGGCGACGGCAGCGACCTCGGCCGGATCGAGCTGCAGAAGCAGATGGTGAAGTCGCTGCTCCGGCAGACCGGCGGGGCGGGCCTGCTCACCGACCCGGTCAAGCTGTGGTCGATCGGCGACACCGTCACGAAGAGCATCACCACCGACTCGGCGCTCGGGTCGGTGAACGCGCTGGTGGGCCTCGCCCAGGAGCTCAAGGGCATCGGCCCGGACCAGCTGAGCATGGTGACCCTGCCGGTGGTCGCCGCCCCCAGCGACCCCAACCGGGTGGTCGAGCAGCAGCCCCAGGCGAACCAGGTCTGGGCGGCGCTCAAGGCCGACCAGCCGATCCCGCAGGCGGTCGTCGCGGCCCAGCCCGAGAACCCCGCCCAGGCGGCTCCGACGGCCTCCCCGGCGGCCGCGGCGCGGCGCTGAGGGCGTCCGGAATAACCCGGGACACGACCCGGTTTGGGAAGATGCGGCCCGTCCTGGCAGACTGGACCGTCGGTCCCGGTTCACGTGCGGCATTCCAGCCGCCGACCCGGTGCCCTCCCGATACCTAGGAGAACCCCTTGAAGTCCAACGTTCACCCCGAGTACGTGGTCACCCGTGTGACCTGCACCTGCGGCGCCGAGTTCACGACCCGCTCGACCGAGACCAGCGGCGAGATCCGCGCCGAGGTCTGCTCGCAGTGCCACCCGTTCTACACCGGCAAGCAGAAGATCCTCGACACCGGTGGCCGCGTGGCCCGCTTCGAGGCCCGCTTCGGCAAGCAGCACAGCGCGAAGGCCTAGCGCTCCCTCGGCGCCGGTTCCCGGTGCCCCCGTACTCGTTCCGGGGGCGCTGGGGACCGGCGCCGTTCGCGTCCCACCACCCCATCCGATCCCCGGGAAGAAGGCCACCCCCATGTTCGAGGCAGTCGAAGAGCTCCTCGTCGAGCACGCCGACCTCGAGAAGAGGCTGGCCGACCCGTCCGTCCACGCCGACCAGGCCAACGCCCGCAAGCTGGCCAAGCGGTACGCCGAGCTGACCCCGATCACCCGGGTCTACCGGGAGTGGCGGCAGGCCGGCGAGGACATCGAGGCGGCGCGTGAACTCGCCGCCGAGGACCCGGAGTTCATCGCCGAGGTGAAGGACTCCGAGGCGCGCCGCGAGGAGCTCACGGAGGAGCTGCGGCTGCTGCTCGTCCCGCGCGACCCGAGCGACGACAAGGACGTCATCCTGGAGATCAAGGCGGGCGAGGGCGGCGAGGAGTCCGCGCTGTTCGCCGGCGACCTGCTCCGGATGTACCTGCGCTTCGCCGAGCGGACCGGCTGGAAGACCGAGATCATCGACTCCAACGAGTCGGACCTCGGCGGCTACAAGGACGTCTCGGTCGCGGTCAAGACCAAGGGCAACGCCGAGCCCGGCCAGGGCGTCTGGGCCCGGCTGAAGTACGAGGGCGGCGTGCACCGCGTGCAGCGCGTGCCGGCCACCGAGTCGCAGGGCCGCATCCACACCTCCGCGGCGGGCGTGCTGGTCACCCCCGAGGCGGAGGAGGTCGAGGTCGAGATCCACGCCAACGACCTGCGGATCGACGTCTACCGCTCGTCCGGCCCCGGCGGCCAGTCGGTCAACACCACCGACTCCGCGGTCCGGATCACCCACCTGCCGACCGGTATCGTGGCGTCCTGCCAGAACGAGAAGAGCCAGCTGCAGAACAAGGAGCAGGCGATGCGCATTCTGCGTTCGCGCCTGCTCGCCGCCGCGCAGGAGGAGGCCGAGCGGGAGGCCTCGGACGCGCGCCGCAGCCAGGTCCGCACGGTGGACCGCTCCGAGCGGATCCGCACGTACAACTACCCCGAGAACCGCATCTCGGACCACCGCACGGGCTTCAAGTCGTACAACCTGGACCAGGTCCTGGACGGCGAGCTGACCGCGGTGATCCAGTCCTGCGTCGACGCGGACGCGGCGGCCAAGCTCGCCGCGGCCCAACAGAACTGAGACCGGTGCGCCAGCGCCGGACAACCCCGCAGCCGGAGCGCAGAAACAAGAGGTCGTACGGATGAACCTGCTGCTCGCCGAGGTGGCTCAGGCCACCCAGCGGTTGGCCGCGGCCGGCGTGCCCTCGCCGCGCTTCGACGCGGAGGAACTCGCCGCCTACGTCCACAACGTCAAGCGCAGCCAGCTGCACACGGTGAAGGACGCCGACTTCGACGCCCGCTACTGGGAGGCCGTCTCCCGCCGCGAGGCGCGCGAGCCGCTCCAGCACATCACCGGGCGGGCGTTCTTCCGCTACCTGGAGCTGGAGGTCGGCCCCGGGGTGTTCGTGCCCCGGCCGGAGACCGAGAGCGTCGTCGAGTGGGCCATAGACGCC
This sequence comes from Kitasatospora sp. NPDC059747, assembly GCF_042732955.1. Lineage (NCBI taxonomy): Bacteria > Bacillati > Actinomycetota > Actinomycetes > Kitasatosporales > Streptomycetaceae > Kitasatospora > Kitasatospora sp. NPDC059747. The sequence goes on from NZ_JBHWGV010000027.1 coordinate 31,440, forward strand.
GTCCGCGACATGGACGTCGCCGAGCCGCTGGTCGTCGACCTGTGCTCCGGCTCGGGCGCCATCGCGCTCGCGCTCGCCCAGGAGCTGCCGCGCTCGACCGTGCACGCCTTCGAGCTCGACGAGGGCGCGCTGGAGTACACCCGGCGCAACATCGACGCCAGCCCGGACCGGGCCCGCATCACCCTGCACGCCGGCGACGCCACCAAGGCCTTCGCCGACGACCGCTCCTGGGACGGCCGCTTCGACCTGGTCATCTCCAACCCGCCGTACATCCCGCTCACCGAGTGGGAGTACGTCGCCCCCGAGGCCCGCGACCACGACCCGCAGATGTCGCTGTTCTCGGGCGAGGACGGCCTGGACACCATCCGCGGCATCGAGCGGGTGGCCGCCCGGCTGCTGCGCCCGGGCGGCGCGGTGGTGATCGAGCACGCCGACCAGCAGGGCGGCCAGGTGCCGTGGATCTTCAACGAGGAACGCGGCTGGACGGACACCGCCGACCACCGCGACCTGAACAACCGGCCGCGCTTCACAACCGCCCGAAGGGTGTCGTTGTGAACGATCGAGCACAGTACGACCGCCCGAAGGGTGTCGTTGTGAATCGGCGAGCACAGCACGACAGCCCGAAGGGCGTCGTCGTGACCCGCCGCGCGCAGCGCCGCGCCGTGAACGTCATGAGCCACTCCGGAAGGGGACCGCACCGATGAGCCGCCGCTACGACTGTGCCGATGCCGGGGACCGCACCACCGGTCTGCGGGAGGCCGCCTCCGCGATCCGCCGCGGCGAACTCGTCGTGCTGCCCACCGACACCCTGTACGGCGTCGGCGCCGACGCGTTCTCGCCGGAGGCCGTGGCCGCCCTGCTGGCCGCCAAGGGCCGGGGCCGCAACATGCCCTCGCCCGTCCTGGTCGGCTCCCCGACCACCCTGCACGGCCTGGTCACCGACTTCTCCGAGCAGGCCTGGGAGCTCGTCGACGCCTTCTGGCCCGGTGGCCTCACCCTGGTCGCCAAGCACCAGCCCTCGCTGCGCTGGGACCTCGGCGAGACCCGCGGCACCGTCGCCGTCCGGATGCCGCTGCACCCGGTCGCCATCGAGCTGCTGAACGCCACCGGACCGCTGGCCGTCTCCAGCGCCAACAAGACCGGCGGCCCGTCCCCGGCCACCTGCGACGAGGCGCAGGCGCAGCTCGGCGACGCCATCTCGGTCTACCTGGACGGCGGCCAGGCCGACCACGCGACCGCCTCGTCCATCGTCGACGTCACGGGCAAGGTCCCGGTCCTGCTGCGGGCGGGCGCGATCAGCGTCGAGCAGCTGAGGGAGGTCGTTCCCGACCTGGAGGCCGGAAGTTGACACCCACCGCCTCGCTCCACGCCGGTCCGGGCATAGCGCCGTACCTGAGCGTGGGACCCAGGCCGCTGGACCACTTCCGGATCCTGTACGTGTGCACCGGCAACATCTGCCGTTCGCCGATCGCCGAGCGGCTGACCCGGCGTGAGCTCGACACCCGGCTCAGCCCCCGAGTGGCGGGGCGGATCCTGGTGGAGAGCGCCGGCACCTGGGGCCACGTGGGCGCGCCGATGGAGGACCACGCCGCGACCGTGCTCGACGAGTACGGCGCCGACAGCGGCGGCTTCACCGGCCGGGAGCTGCTGGACGAGCACGTGGTCGAGGCCGACCTGGTGCTCACCGCGACCCTGGACCACCGCGCCCAGGTCATCTCGATGGGCCACGAGGCGGGGCTGCGGACCTTCACGCTGAAGGAGTTCACCCGGCTGGTGCGGACGATAGACCCGGGCACCCTGCCGGACCCGCGCCGCGGCGCGGACGTCACCGAGCGTGCCCGCGCGCTGGTCCGGGCCGCCGCCGCGCTGCGCGGCTGGCTGCTGGCCGCCACTCCGGAGTCCGACGAGGTGGACGACCCGTACGGGGCGCCGATCGGCATGTTCCGCAACTGCGGCGAGGAGATATTCCACGCGGTCGACCCGGTGGTCACCGCGCTCACCGGAGTGCCCGCGTACCCCTGAGCGCCCGCGTCCCGCAGGGCCCCGCGCGCGCCCGCCCGGGTGCACCCGGCCCGCGTCGGCGAGCCGCCCGGGGGGCCCGGTCCTACGCTGGAGGGACCGACCCCCGTAGCGCCCGGGAGCACCGCCATGACCGTCACCGACGCCGTGTCCGGCACCACCACGACGACGGGGCGCCCCTGGGCGTCCGAGGCGCTGCACCGGGCCGATCCCCAGCTGGCCGACCTGCTGGCCGCGGAGGCCGAGCGGCGGGCCGAGACGGTCCAGCTGCTGGCGGGGGAGAACCTGACCTCACCGGCCGTCCTGGCGGCCCTGGGCGGCCCGCTGATCGACAAGTACGCCGAGGGGTACCCCGGACGCCGCCACCACACCGGCTGCGCCCTCGCGGACGCCGCGGAGCTCCTCGCGATCGACCGGGCGCGCGAGCTGTTCGCCGCGCCCCACGCCAACGTCCAGCCCCGCTCGGCGACTTCGGCGATGCTGGCGGCGTACGCGGCGCTGCTGCGGCCCGGCGACGGCGTCCTGGCGATGTCGCTGGAGCACGGCGGACACCTCAGCTGCGGCTCGCGGGCGAACTTCTCCGGCCGGTGGTTCACCTTCACCGGCTACGGCGTGCGCGAGGACGACGGGCTGATCGACCTCGACCAGGTGCGCGAACTCGCCCGCCGGGTGCGGCCGAAGGCCATCGTGGCGGGCTCGATCTCGCACCCCAGACACCCGGACTGGGCCGGGTTCCGGGAGATCGCCGACGAGGTGGACGCGTACCTCATCGCCTCCGCCGCGCAGACCACCGGCCTGATCGCGGCCGGTGCGGCGCCCTCCCCGGTGCCGTACGCGGACGTCACGGTGGCGGCCACCCACAAGCTGCTGCGCGGCCCGCGCGGCGGCCTGCTGCTGTCCACCGCGGAGCTGGCCGAGCGGATCGACCGGGCGGTGTTCCCGTTCAGCCAGGGCGGCGCGGCGATGAACGAGGTGGCCGGCAAGGCCGTGGCGCTCGCGGAGGCCGCGACGCCCGCCTACCGGGAGTACGCGCGGCGGGCGGTCGCCGGGGCGCGCGTACTCGCCGAGGGGCTCGCGCAGGCCGGTATGCGCCCGTTGACCGGTGGGACCGACACCCACCTCGTGACGGCCGACGTGCGCCCGCTCGGCGTCACCGGGGCCGAGGCGGAGCGGCGCTGCGCGGCGGCCGGGCTGCTGCTCGGCAAGAGCGCCCTGCCGTACGACCCCGCGCCGCCCTCCGAGGCCTCCGGGATCCGGCTCGGCACCGGCACGGTGACCACGCAGGGGATGGGGGAGCGGGAGCTCGCGGAGATCGCCGGGCTGATCGGCCGACTGCTGGCCGGGGACGAGGTCGCGGCGGTCGGCGCGCGGGTGCGGGAACTGGCCCTGTCCTTCGCGGACCGCGGGTGAACGAGCGCGGCGGCGTATCCGGTTCTCCTACCCGGTAGGGCGAACCGCGATGCGCGTCCCCGGCGTCCGACTCAATAAGGTGTGTGCCGTGGCGACGCACCTCGAACCCCGGACAGGCGCGGGAGTACCTTGGGTACCTTCCCGCAGGACAGTGACGCAGGAGGCCAGTGGTGCGTGAGTATCTGCTGGTCCTGTTCACCACCGCGGCCGTCACCTACCTGCTGACCGGCCCGGTCCGGAAGTTCGCGATCGCGGCCGGCGCCATGCCGCCGGTCCGGGCCCGGGACGTGCACCGCGAGCCCACCCCGCGGCTCGGCGGCATCGCGATGTTCGGCGGACTGTGCGCGGGCATCCTGGTCGCCTCCCAACTCGACAACCTGAGCAAGGTGTTCACCCAGGGCACCGACATCCGCGCGCTGCTCTCCGGCGCCGGGATCATGTGGCTGCTCGGCGTGCTCGACGACAAGTGGGGCGTGGACGCGCTGGTCAAGCTCGGCGGCCAGATGATCGCCGCCGGTGTGATGGTCTGGCAGGGGGTCACGGTGATCACCCTGCCGGTGCCCGGTGTCGGCGCGGTCGCCGTCAGTCCCACCCAGGGCATGGTCATCTCGGTGACGCTGGTCGTCGTCATGGTCAACGCGGTGAACTTCATCGACGGCCTGGACGGCCTGGCCGGCGGCATGGTCTGCATCGCCGCGATGGCGTTCTTCCTGTACTCCTACCGGCTCTGGTACGGCTACGCGATCACCGACGCCGCCCCCGCCGTGCTGTTCAGCGTGCTGCTGATCGGCATGTGCCTGGGCTTCCTGGCGCACAACATGCACCCCGCGCGGATCTTCATGGGCGACTCCGGCTCGATGATGCTGGGCCTGATGCTGGCCGTCGCCGCGATCTCGATCACCGGCCGGGTCGACCCGGACCTGATCAACAACGAGACCGGGTCGCAGACCGCCACCGTCCACGCCCTCGTGCCGATCTACATCCCGCTGCTGCTGCCGCTGACCGTCATCGCGCTGCCGCTGGCCGACCTGCTGCTCGCCGTCGTCCGCCGCACCTGGGCGGGCCAGTCGCCGTTCGCCGCGGACAAGCGCCACCTGCACCACCGGCTGCTCCAGGTCGGGCACTCGCACAGCCGGGCCGTGCTGATCATGTACTTCTGGGCGGCGCTGATCGCCTTCGGCACGGTGGCCTTCTCGGTCACCAACACCGGCCGCACGGTGGTGCTGACGCTCGCCGGGCTCTGCCTGGTCGGTCTGGTCGTGCTCCTGACGCCGCGGTTCCGGCCGCGCGCCCCGCGCGCGGTGCAGGCCTTCGTGCCGCCGCGCTACCGCCGGCAGCCCTCCGGTCCGATGGCTGAACTGTCGGCCAAGGACAAGCAACTTCTGGGTGAAGCCGGCGAGGGCTCCTCGGCGTCCTCCGAACCCCACGGTCGGACCACCGGGCGGCGCTAGCAAGGAATTTGACGCTCCGCCAGATGGGTTCACCCGATCGGCGGCACTCTTGCTCCGCCAGTGTGACAGGAGCCACACATTCATGGTAAAGCTCTCATCAAATAGTTTGTGATACCGTTCACGAGTACCGAGAACACGCCGAAAGACCTGACAGGTGGAGGACTTCCGTCCCTGGTCGGTCTCCCTCGACGGGCCCGCCGCTCCAGCGGGCGGCCCGGCGGCGGCCCCTCGGTCCGGTGCCACCCCACCGAGTGTTCTGCCCCGTCCCCGTAACACCGACATGCCGCCGGAGCTGCCGACATGCCGTCCAACGACGCCCGGATCCTCCGAGGCGCCGCGATTCCCACTGCGGTCGCCGGGATCATCGCCATGGCGATCTCGTTCCCCGTCGCCGGTGGGAAGGCTCTGCTCGGCGCCCTCTTCGGCGCGCTGCTCGTGATGGCCTTCTTCAGCTTCGGCCAGGTCGCGCTCGACCGGCTGACCAGGTCGAACCCGCACATCATGATGGCCGCCGCGCTGCTCGTGTACACCACGCAGATCCTGCTGGTCGGCATCGTGCTCGCGGTCTTCAAGAACACCGAGCTCTTCAACCGGCAGGCGTTCGCCTTCACCCTGCTGGGCTGCGCCCTCGTCTGGACGGGCTTCCAGGTGCGCGGCGCACTCAAGGCCAAGACCTTCTACGTCGTCCCCGACGCCTCCGAAAAGAAGGACGACAAGTCCTCCGGCTCGGGACGTCAACAGTGACGAGGCCCGACTGTCCCCCCAACGAGGGGGGCGGTGTTTATGCGCCACTGACGGGCTGCTATCGTCCGTCGCAACAACGGAGTACGGGAAGAGGCCAGGTCTGTCCGGACATTGGACGGATCGCCCCCCGGATCCGCGCAGTCTTCGATGATCCCGCAGTGGTGCAGCGCACCGCCGCGCAGGATCCGCGAGAAACCCATCAAGTTCCAGTGCCGCTCCGTGGCCGCAGGCCGCGCCGACACACCGAGGTTGCCGTAACCATGCGTCACGACGAAGGAGTCCGTGGTGAGTGCTGAACTCCCCCTCGCCAGCAGTTGCCACTTCGGGGACGCTGGCTGTGGCTTCCCGGCGCCGGGTCTGAACGAGTTCTCGTTCAAGCCGATCTTCACGATCGGCGGCGTCGACTTCAACAAGCCGATGCTGCTGTCGATGATCGTCGCCGTGCTGGTGGTCGTCTTCTTCTGGGCCGCCTTCGCCAAGCCGCGCCTCGTCCCGGGCAAGCTGCAGCTGGTCGGTGAGATCGGCTACGACTTCGTCAAGCGCTCCATCGTGCTGGAGACGATCGGCAAGAAGGGCGAGAAGTACGTCCCGATGCTCGTCTCGATGTTCTTCTTCATCTGGCTGATGAACATCATGTCGATCATCCCCTTCGCGCAGTTCCCCGTCTCGGCGGCGATCGCGTTCCCGGCCGGCCTTGCGGCGGTCGTGTGGATCACCTACATGACGCTGACCTTCAAGAAGCACGGCTTCGTCGGCGGTCTGAAGAACCTCTGCTGGCCGTCGGGCATCCCCGGCTGGGTCATGTTCATCCTGGTGCCGATCGAGTTCTTCTCGAACATCTTCGTGCGCCCCTTCACGCTCGCGGTCCGAGCCTTCGCGAACATGTTCGCCGGCCACCTGCTGATCGTGATGTTCTCCATCGCCTCCTGGTACCTGCTCAGCCCGACCCTGGGCGCGCTGTACGGCTCGGCCTCCTTCATCGTGGCCGTCGCGCTGACCGCCTTCGAGCTGCTGGTCCAGTTCCTGCAGGCCTACATCTTCGTGATGCTGGCCAGCAGCTACATCGCCGGTGCCCTGGAAGAGGCGCACTGAGCCCCGGGGCTCCGGCCCCGCCCCGAACCACACCTCCCGGATCGCCCGGTGGCCAATCACCACCGGATCACCACCCCTGCAAAGGACAACGTCAATGAGCATCCTCGCTGAGGGCAACGTCTACGGTTCCGTCGCCTCCATCGGCTACGGCCTCGCCGCGATCGGCCCCGGCATCGGCGTCGGTCTGATCTTCGGCAACGGTGTCCAGGCCATGGCCCGTCAGCCCGAGGCTGCCGGTCTCATCCGTTCCAACATGTTCATCGGCTTCGCGCTGACCGAGGCGCTCGCCCTCATCGGCATCGTCATGCCGTTCGTCTTCGGCAACAAGTAATCCGCCGTAGACCCTTTCTGAGGAAGGTCCAGATATGAGCCCCGTGCTTTCGCTCGCGGCCGAGGAGAAGATGAACCCTCTCCTCCCCGCGTGGCCCGAGGTGATCATCGGCCTGCTCTGCTTCTTCATCGTCTTCGGTCTGCTCGGCAAGAAGCTCCTCCCCAGCATCGAGAAGGTGCTGTCGGAGCGCCGGGACGCCATCGAGGGCGGCATGGAGCGCGCCGAGGCCGCTCAGGCCGAGGCCCAGGCCCTGCTTGAGCAGTACCGCGCCGAGCTCGCCGAGGCGCGTCACGAGGCTGCCCGCATCGTCGAGCAGGCTCGCGAGCAGGGCGCTGCCCAGCTCGCCGAGATGCGCGAGGAGGGCCAGCGTCAGCGCGAGGCCATCGTCGCCGCCGGTCACGCGCAGATCGAGGCCGACAAGAAGCAGGCGACTGCCGCCCTGCGCCAGGACGTGGGTTCGCTGGCCTCCCAGCTGGCCTCCCGCATCGTGGGTGAGTCCCTCGAGGACCACGCCCGGCAGAGCGGCGTCATCGACCGCTTCCTGGACGAGCTGGAGGCCAAGGCCGCCGTTGCTCAGGGTGCGGCCAAGTGATCGGCGCAAGCCGTGAGGCCCTCGCCGCCGGGCGGCAGAACCTGGAGAGCCTGACCGACTCCACCTCGGTGGACGCGGTCAAGCTCGCCGAGGAGCTCACCGCCGTCACGGTCCTGCTGGACCGTGAGGTGTCGCTGCGCCGCGTCCTGACCGACCCGTCCCGGTCGGGCCAGGACAAGGCCCAGCTGGTCTCCTCGCTGCTGACCGGTCAGGTCTCCGGCGAGACCGCCGACCTGGTGGCCGGCCTGGTCCGCTCGCGCTGGTCCGGTTCGCGCGACCTGGTCGACGCGACCGAGCAGCTCGCCGCGTACGCCGAGGTCATCGCCGCCGACAAGGCGGGCGCGCTGGACGACGTCGAGGACGAGCTGTTCCGCTTCGGCCGCGTCGTGGCCGGCTCGCACGAGCTGCGCGCCGCGCTGACCGAGCCGAAGGCCGGCACCGCCGCCAAGGCGGAGCTGATCGAGAAGCTGCTCGGCGGCCGCGCCAACGCGGGCACCGTCCGGCTGGTCACCGCCCTCGTGAACGCGCCGCGTGGCCGTAGCCTGGAGCAGGGCCTGGAGTCCTACTCGAAGCTCGCCGCCGCGCGTCGCGGCCGGGTGGTGGCCCTGGTCACCACCGCGGTGCCGCTGTCGGACGCACAGAAGGAGCGCCTGTCCGGTGCTCTGGGCCGGATGTACGGCCGCCAGGTCCACCTGAACATCGACGTCGACCCGGAGGTCGTCGGCGGGGTCCGGGTGCAGATCGGCGCCGAGATCATCGAGGGCACCGTGTCGAGCCGCCTCGAAGGCGCTCGCCAGTCGCTCGAAGGCTGAGTACCGAAGCAGCACATCCGACCCTCGGTCGGGAAACCGGCTCCCAACGGAGCCGGCACATCGTACGGCCGGTTCGGCAGACCCGGCCGAGAGTCGAATACTTGCGGCCCTCAATGGCGGGCCGAGGATCGCAAACTAGGAGAGCAGGGAAGCCTGATGGCGGAGCTTACGATCCGTCCGGAGGAGATCCGGGACGCGCTGGCCGACTTTGTCCAGTCGTACCAGCCGGACGCCGCTTCTGTGGAAGAGGTCGGCACGGTCACTGACGCGGCGGACGGCATCGCCCATGTCGAGGGTCTCCCCTCGGTCATGGCGAACGAGCTGCTGAAGTTCGAGGACGGCACGCTCGGCCTCGCGCTGAACCTCGACACCCGCGAGATCGGTGTCGTCATCCTCGGCGAGTTCGGCGGCATCGAAGAGGGCCAGACCGTGCGCCGCACGGGCGAGGTCCTGTCGGTCCCGGTCGGCGACGGCTACCTCGGCCGCGTCGTGGACCCGCTGGGCAACCCGATCGACGGCCTGGGCGAGATCGCCGCCACCGGCCGCCGCGCCCTGGAGCTGCAGGCCCCCGGCGTCATGGTCCGCAAGTCGGTCCACGAGCCGATGCAGACCGGTATCAAGGCCATCGACGCGATGACCCCGATCGGCCGCGGCCAGCGTCAGCTGATCATCGGCGACCGCCAGACCGGCAAGACCGCCGTGGCGATCGACACGATCATCAACCAGCGTGACAACTGGCGCTCGGGCGACCCGAAGAAGCAGGTCCGCTGCATCTACGTCGCCGTGGGCCAGAAGGGCTCCACCATCGCGTCCGTCCGCGGCGCCCTGGAGGAGGCCGGCGCGCTGGAGTACACCACGATCGTGGCCGCTCCCGCCTCCGACCCGGCCGGCTTCAAGTACCTCGCCCCGTACACCGGTTCGGCCATCGGCCAGGAGTGGATGTACGACGGCAAGCACGTCCTCATCATCTTCGACGACCTGTCGAAGCAGGCCGAGGCCTACCGCTCCGTCTCCCTGCTGCTGCGCCGCCCGCCGGGCCGCGAGGCCTACCCGGGTGACGTCTTCTACCTGCACTCCCGCCTGCTGGAGCGCTGCGCGAAGCTCTCCGACGAGCTGGGCGCGGGCTCGATGACCGGTCTGCCGATCATCGAGACCAAGGCCAACGACGTCTCGGCGTACATCCCGACCAACGTCATCTCCATCACCGACGGCCAGTGCTTCCTGGAGTCCGACCTGTTCAACGCCGGCATCCGCCCGGCCGTGAACGTCGGCATCTCGGTCTCCCGCGTCGGTGGCTCGGCCCAGATCAAGGCGATGAAGTCGGTCGCCGGCCGTCTGCGCCTGGACCTCGCCCAGTACCGCGAGCTGGAGGCCTTCGCCGGCTTCGGCTCCGACCTGGACGCGGCCTCCAAGGCCCAGCTGGAGCGCGGTGCGCGCATGGTCGAGCTGCTGAAGCAGGGCCAGTACCAGCCGTTCCCGGTCGAGGAGCAGGTCGTCTCCATCTGGGCCGGCACCACCGGCAAGCTGGACGACGTCCCGGTCGCGGACATCCGCCGCTTCGAGCGCGAGTTCCTGGACCACCTGCGCCTGCAGCACAAGGACCTGCTGGCCGGCATCGTCGAGACCAGCAAGCTGGAGGACGGCACCATCGACGCTCTCACCAGCGCGATCGCCGCCTTCAAGCAGGGCTTCACCACCGCCGACGGCAAGCTCCTCGGCGAGCAGGCCTGAGTCCGGTAGCGAGGGAAAGGACGTAACGACCCATGGGAGCACAGCTTCGGGTCTACAAGCGCCGGATCCGCTCTGTCACCGCGACGAAGAAGATCACCAAGGCGATGGAGATGATCTCCGCGGCGCGCATCGGCAAGGCGCAGCGCGCGGTGGCCGCCTCCACCCCGTACGCCGATGAGCTCACCCGGGCGGTGACGGCGGTGGCCACCCGGTCCAACGCCAAGCACCCGCTCACCACCGAGAACCCGAACGCCACCCGCGCCGCCGTCCTGCTGATCACGGCGGACCGCGGCCTGGCCGGCGGTTACTCGTCCAACGCCATCAAGGCCTCGATGGTGCTCTCCGAGCGCCTGCGCGGCGAGGGCAAGGACGTCGTGACCTACATCGTGGGCCGCAAGGGTCTGTCCTACTACACCTTCCGCAACCTCGCGGTGGGCCAGTCGTGGACGGGCTTCTCGGACAAGCCGGGCTACGGCGACGCGAAGGTCGTGGCGGCCGAGCTGATCGAGGCCTTCACGGCCGAGACCGGCGGCGTGGACGAGATCCACATCGTCTCCACCGAGTTCGTGTCGATGCTGACGCAGAACGCGGTCGAGGCGCGGCTGCTGCCGCTGAAGCTGGACGAGGTCCAGCAGGGCGAGCAGCCGGCCAAGGCGGAGATCTTCCCGCTGTACGACTTCGAGCCGTCGGCCGAGGGCGTCCTCGACGCCCTGCTGCCGCGGTACGTCGAGAGCCGGATCTACAGCGCGCTGCTTCAGTCCGCCGCCTCCGAGCACGCCGCACGCCGGCGCGCGATGAAGAGCGCGACGGACAACGCCGGCGAGCTCATCAAGTCGCTCACGCGGCTTGCCAACTCGGCCCGTCAGGCCGAGATCACCCAGGAAATCAGCGAGATCGTCGGTGGCGCCAACGCCCTCGCCGACGCTAGCCGCGGGAGCGAATGAGTATGACCACCACTGTTGAGCCGACCACGGCGACGGGCCGCGTCGCGCGGGTCATCGGCCCGGTCGTCGACGTGGAGTTCCCCGTCGACGCCATTCCGAACATGTTCAACGCCCTGCACGTCGAGGTGGACAACCCCGACGGCTCGGGCAAGAAGATCCTCACCCTCGAGGTCGCCCAGCACCTCGGCGACGGCCTGGTCCGCGGCATCTCGATGCAGCCGACCGACGGCCTGGTCCGTGGCGCGCAGGTCACCGACACCGGTGCCGCCATCTCCGTGCCGGTCGGCCAGATCACCAAGGGCAAGGTCTTCAACGCCCTCGGTGAGGTGCTGAACGTCGACAAGGCCGAGTTCGAGTCGCAGGTCGAGGTCCGGTGGCCCATCCACCGCAAGGCCCCGAACTTCTCCGAGCTCGAGTCGAAGACCGAGATGTTCGAGACCGGCATCAAGGTCATCGACCTCCTCACCCCGTACGTCCAGGGTGGCAAGATCGGTCTGTTCGGTGGTGCCGGTGTCGGCAAGACCGTTCTGATCCAGGAGATGATCTACCGCGTCGCCGAGAACTTCGGTGGTGTGTCGGTGTTCGCCGGCGTCGGCGAGCGCACCCGTGAGGGCAACGACCTCATCCACGAGATGGTCGACTCGGGCGTTCTGGACAAGACCGCGCTGGTCTTCGGCCAGATGGACGAGCCGCCGGGCACCCGTCTGCGCGTCGCGCTCTCCGCGCTGACCATGGCGGAGTACTTCCGTGACGTCGAGAAGCAGGACGTGCTCCTCTTCATCGACAACATCTTCCGGTTCACCCAGGCCGGTTCCGAGGTGTCGACCCTGCTCGGCCGCATGCCCTCCGCGGTGGGCTACCAGCCGAACCTGGCCGACGAGATGGGCCTCCTGCAGGAGCGCATCACCTCGACCCGCGGTCACTCGATCACCTCGATGCAGGCGATCTACGTCCCCGCGGACGACCTCACCGACCCGGCCCCGGCCACCACCTTCGCCCACCTGGACGCGACGACCGTTCTGTCGCGTCCGATCTCGGAGAAGGGCATCTACCCGGCCGTCGACCCGCTGGACTCCACGTCCCGCATCCTCGACCCGCGGTACATCGCGCAGAACCACTACGAGACGGCCATCCGTGTCAAGGGGATCCTGCAGAAGTACAAGGACCTGCAGGACATCATCGCCATCCTCGGTATGGACGAGCTGTCCGAGGAAGACAAGATCACGGTGCACCGCGCCCGTCGCATCGAGCGCTTCCTCTCGCAGAACACCTACGTGGCCAAGCAGTTCACCGGCGTCGACGGCTCGACCGTTCCGCTGTCGGAGACCATCGAGGCGTTCAACGCGATCGCGGACGGCAAGTACGACACCGTCCCGGAGCAGGCCTTCTTCATGTGCGGTGGCATCGAGGACCTCGAGAAGAACGCCGCCGAGCTGGCGAAGAAGTAATCGCGGCCGGTAGCAGCCGAGTGACCGTGAGGGGTGGGCCCCAACCCTGGGACCCACCCCTCGCGTCGCATCGGCTGTGATTCCGGTCAAATCCGTGCCGCCGGTTTCATGCCGGAGGCGCGGGGCCGTTATTCTTACCGAAACTCCCGAGTAATCGGGGGTTGCATGAGCCTAGGAGCCCACGTTGGCTGAGCTGCACGTCGAGCTGGTCGCAGCCGACCGCAAGGTGTGGTCCGGTGCGGCCACCATCGTCGTCGCCCGTACGGCCTCCGGTGACACCGGCATCATGCCGGGTCACACCCCGGTGCTGAGCGTGCTGGAGACCGGCCCGGTCACCATCCGCACGGTGGACGGCGGCACCGTCGTCGCCGCGGTGCACGGCGGCTTCATCTCCTTCGCCGACAACAAGCTGTCTCTGCTCGCGGAGATCGCCGAGCTGGCGGACGAGATCGACGTCGCTCGCGCCGAGCGCGCGCTGGAGCAGGCCAAGTCCGACCTGGACGCGCACGCCGAGCGTCGCGCCGAGGTCCGCCTGTTCGCGGCGCGCGGCCTCAAGGCGCACGTCTGAGTACGCCTGACCCCGCCTCGGCGGGGTCGACCGACGGTCCCGGGGACGCGCGAGCGTGACCCCGGGACTGTCGTCTCAGTTGGTAGGTCAACGCGGTCGCCTTGTACGACCGATACGGGGAACGCGGGTAGCGAGGAGGTAGGTGAGCATGGTCCTCGCCCTCGTGGTGTGTGCGGCGGTCGTGGCACTCGGTGTGATCGGCCTGGTCGCGTTCGCGGTACGGCGCCGCCTCATCCAGCGGGTGGGCGGCACGTTCGACTGCAGCTACCGGCTCAAAATGCCCGCCGACGCCTCGACGCAGCCCGACCTCGACGAGAACGGCAAACCCACCTCGGCCCCGGTCCCACAGACCGACGGCAAGGGGTGGGTTTTTGGTATCGGCCGGTACAGCGGCGACTCGATCGAGTGGTTCCGGGTCTTCTCGTACGCCCCGCGCCCGCGCAAGGTGCTCCCGCGCCGGGAGATCGAGGTGCTCGGCCGGCGCTACCCGGAGGGTCAGGAGGAGCTCGCCCTGCTCTCCGGCTCGGTGGTGCTGCGCTGCCTGCACAACGGCGCCCCGCTGGAGCTCGCGATGAGCGAGGACGCGCTCACCGGCTTCCTCGCCTGGCTGGAGGCGGCGCCGCCCGGACAGAGGGTCAACGTCGCCTAGGGTCGATGTCGCCTAGGGTCGACGTCGCGCAGGATCGACGGCGCCTGGGGTTAACGGCGCTTAACCGGCCCGGCTAGTCTGGCCGCATGGTCAATCTGACGCGCATCTACACCCGTACCGGCGACGACGGCACCACCGCGCTCGGTGACATGAGCCGGACCACCAAGACCGACCCGCGGCTGGTCGCGTACGCCGACGCCAACGAGGCGAACGCGGCGATCGGCGTGGCCATCGCCGCCGGGGCGCTGGCGCCGGACGTCGTCGCGGTGCTCACCCGGATCCAGAACGACCTGTTCGACGTCGGCGCGGACCTCGCGACGCCCGTGGTCGAGAACCCGGAGTACCCGCCGCTGCGGGTCCTGCAGTCCTACATCGACCGGCTCGAAGGCGACTGCGACCACTACCTGGAGCAGCTGGAGAAGCTGCGCAGCTTCATCCTCCCCGGCGGCACGGCCGGCGCGGCCTACCTGCACCTGGCCTGCACGGTGGTGCGGCGGGCCGAGCGGGCCACCTGGACGGCGATCGAGACGTACGGGGACACCGTCAACCCGCTGACCGCCAAGTACCTCAACCGGCTCTCGGACCTGCTGTTCATCCTGGCCAGGGCGGCCAACAAGGAGCGCGGCGACGTCCTGTGGGTGCCGGGGGAGAACCGCTAGCGTCCTAGGGCAGCGGGGCCTTCTCCGGGGCGGGCTGCTCGACCGGCCGGCCGTCGACGACCGTCACGCCGGCCGGGGCCTCCTTGGGCCACTTCGAGTAGCAGCCGGCCACGACGACGTTGACGACGGCCGCGATGCCCAGCTTCCAGTACCACTGGGCGAAGGTGCCGAAGTGGGCGCTGCCCGCGGAGAGCGGGACGAGGAGGCTGATCAGGCTCAGGGTGATCGCGGCCGAGACGACCGTGCGCCAGGCGATCCGCCACTCGTGCGTGGTCCGCTCCGGGCCGTACTTGGGGGCGGGCAGCGGCTTGGGGCCGCCGGCGAAGCGGTGCAGGAAGTGCCGGTCGGCCCAGGCGACCAGCGAGGGCCCGTAGCCGACCGAGAAACCGGCGTAGCTCGCCGCCAGCGCGTGCATCCAGCCCGCCTCGGCGCCGCCCCGCAGGTTCAGGACGGTGAGCGCGTACAGCGCGAGGTCCACCACCGGGAGGCCGATCAGCAGCGCGGTGCTGGTGCGGCGCCACCGCAGCAGGTAGCGGGCGCTGAGGCCGAGGCCGAGCACGATCCACCAGGAGATCTCGGCCGCGACGATGAGGGTGACGATCACGTTCTGCTCCCGGACTGGTCGGCGGTGGTACCAGCCTCGTGTGCGGGCGCGCTCGCGTCGTCGTCGTGGAGTGCCGTCCCCGCGTGCATCTTTCGATGTAGCCGGATCCTCCGTGGACCGGAGCGGCGCGGTCCGCCGGGGATGGTGAGATGGGAGGGTGCTCCGTCCGTCCCTCTCACCACGCGCGCTGGACCGGCTGATCGCCCTCTGCGGGCTGCTCGGCGGTGCGGTGCTGATCGCCTTCAAGGTGTACGACCGGCCCGACGACCTCCCGCTGTGGGCCGTCGTGGCGCCGCTGCTCGTGATGGCCGCGCTGGAGCTGGTGCGGCGGCGCAGGCCGGTGCTGGCGGTCTCCCTCGGCGGGCTCGCCTTCGCGGGCAGCATCCTCGCGGGCAGCCTGCTGGCGACGACCATCATGTACACCGACCTGCTGTACGCGGCGGTGATCTACGGGTCCGCGCGGATGTCGCGGATCCTGCACCTGACCGGCGGCGCCACCGTGCTGGTGCTCTCCACGCTGGCGCTGATCTACAGCGGGACGCCGGCCGGGCTGCTCGTCGTGGTGGTCACCTCGCTGGTCTTCCTGGCGCCGGTGTGGACCGGGGACGTGGTGCGCAAGCACCGGCAGGAGGCGGAGACCGAGCGGCTGCGCGCCGAACAGACCGCGCTGCTCTCGGAGATGGACCGCCGCGAGGCCATCGTCACCGAACGGGCCCGGATGGCACGGGAGTTGCACGACGTGGTGGCCAACCACCTGTCGGCGATCGCGATCCACGCGACCGGCGCGCAGTCCGTGGCCCGGCGCCAGCGGCGGGCCGAGGACGACCCGCTGGTGGAGGTGCTCGCCGTGATCCGGGAGAACAGCGTCCAAGGATTGGCCGAAATGCGTCGCATGATCGGACTGCTCCGGGACAGCGGCGGGGGCGAGGCCGACGAGTCCTACGCGGCGCCCGACCTCGCCGCGGTGGACGCGCTGCTGACGAAGGCCCGCGCGGCCGGCCGGGACGTCGGGCTGGAGTTCGAGCTGAGCGAGCACGGCGAGCGCGGCGAGCTGCCGGTGCCGGTGGGCCTGGCCGCGTACCGGATCGTGCAGGAGTCGCTGACCAACGCGCTCAAGCACGCCGGGCCCGGCCTGGTGCGGCTGCGGCTGGACTTCGGGGCGGGGGAGCTGCGGATCGCCGTCGACAGCCCGTACCGCGCCGAGGAGGGCCGCGGGCTGCCGGGGGCGCGGGCCGGGCTGGTGGGCATGTCGGAGCGGGCCGGGCTGCTCGGCGGCAGTTTCGAGGCGGGGCCGCGGGACGGGAACTGGAGCGTGCGCGCGGTGCTGCCGCACGGCCGGGGGAGCGAAGGGAACGAGGGACGCGCGTGACGATTCGGGTGCTGGTGGCCGAGGACCAGGCCGCGGTGCGGGCGGCGCTGGTGATGATCCTGCGGGCCGAGCCGGACGTCGAGGTGGTCGGCCAGGCCGCCGACGGCGAGCAGGCCGTCCGGCTGGCCCTGGAGCTGCGGCCGGACGTGGTGCTGATGGACGTGCAGATGCCGCGCCTGGACGGCGTCTCGGCGACCCGCGAGGTGGTGGCCGCCGGCGCGGCCCAGGTGCTCGTGCTGACCACCTTCGACCTGGACGAGTACGTGTACGGCGCGCTGCGGGCCGGCGCGGCCGGCTTCCTGCTCAAGGACCTGGAGGCGGACACCCTCGTCGAGGGCATCCGGACGGTGGCGCGCGGGGACGGCATGCTGGCGCCCTCGGTGACCAGGCGGCTGATCGGCACCTTCGCCCGGCCGGACCGGGCGGTGGGGCCGGACACCCGGGAGGCGGTGGCCGGGCTCACCCCGCGCGAGCGCGAGGTGCTGGCCTGCATCGGCGCCGGGCTGTCGAACGGGGAGATCGCCGCCCGGCTCGCGATGGCGGAGGCGACCACGAAGACGCACGTCAGCCGGATCCTCGCGAAGCTGCGGCTGCGCAGCCGGGTGCAGGCGGCGATCCTGGCGCAGGACCTCGGGCTGATGATCTGACCATCGCACCGACGATCGGCCGGGCTGATTGGTTCACCTGACCAGGTCGGTTGCAGATCACACTCCCGATTGCTATTGCACGGACGAAATGGGCGTTAGAGTCCCCGCCAGAGCGACGCGGCTCTACCGGGCGGCGACCCCTGCCCTGAGCCGCTTTCAGGGCCCGCCCGCGAGGCGGCGACGGCATCGGGAGACCCGCCATGAGCAATGCGTCCAGCAAGCAGATCGCCGTGATCGGTGCCGGCCTGATGGGCGCCGGCATCGCCCAGGTGTCGGCCCAGGCCGGCCACCCGGTGGTGCTGCGGGACGTCACCGACGAGGCGCTGCAGCGCGGTCTCGCCGGCATCCGCGCCTCGTACGAGAAGTTCGTCGCCAAGGGCCGGATGAGCGCGGAGGACGCCGAGGCCGCCCTCGGCCGGATCACCACCACCACCGACCTGGGCGCCGTCGCCGGGGCCGACATCGTGGTCGAGGCCGTGTTCGAGAAGCTGGAGGTCAAGGAGGCCGTCTTCCGCGAGCTCGACAAGCTCGCCAAGGACGGCGCCGTGCTCGCCTCCAACACCTCCGCGATCCCGATCACCCGGATCGCCGCCGCCACCCAGCGCCCGGAGTCCGTCATCGGCGTGCACTTCTTCTCGCCGGTGCCGCTGATGAAGCTGGTCGAGCTGGTGCGCGGCTACAAGACCAGCGACGAGACGCTGGCCACCGCCCGCGCCTTCGCCGAGGGCGTCGGCAAGGAGGTCGTGGTGGTCAACCGCGACGTGGCCGGCTTCGTCACCACCCGCCTGATCACCGCCCTGGTCGTCGAGGCCGCCAAGCTGTACGAGACGGGCGTGGCGACCGCCGAGGACATCGACAAGGCCTGCCGCCTCGGCTTCGGCCACCCGATGGGCCCGCTGGAGACCGCCGACCTGACCGGCGTCGACATCCTGCTGCACGCCGCCCGCAACATCTACGAGGAGACCCAGGACGAGAAGTTCGCCGCCCCGGAGGTCATGGCCCGCATGGTCACCGCCGGCGACCTCGGCCGCAAGAGCGGCCGCGGCTTCTACGGGCACGAGGGCAAGTAACCCACGGGCCGCGGGGCCGGGCGGGCCGGGCGATCGAGCATCGTAGGACCCGCCCCGCCCGGGGCGGGTGAGTTTCCTCACGCCGGGTGCCGCAGACGGGTGATTTGGGCGGTAATCGAGCGTAGGTGTGGAGACTACCTGCGTATATTCCCTCGGACGAGTGAAGTTGCTTCAGATCTGACCGCAACCAGCAACCTGCGGTGCTGGTTCGCCGTCAGATGAGGGGCCCAGGTTTGAACGACGGGCGGCCGGCCCGGGCGCGCGGCCCGTCGCCGTTCGGCGCAGCAGGCGGGCCTCCGGACGAGGGGCCACGGCCCGCCCGGGCGGCCACCCCGCTCCCCGGCCCGGCACGGCCGGGGCGGACCCACACCCCCGACACCGGGACCGGCCAGGCGAAGGAGGAGGAGAGCATGCGCATCACCGGCGACCACAGGGCGCTGGCCATCGAGGGCCGCCTCGACGTGCGCACCGCCGCCGACGCGCGGGCCCGGCTCCACCAGGCCGTCGACACCGGCCTCGGCGACCTCGTGCTCGACCTCGCCCGCCTGGAGTTCTGGGACGCCACCGGCCTCGGCGTCATCATGGGCACCCACCGCCGGGCCGGCCGGATCGGCCGCCGGCTCGTGCTGCGCTCCGTCCCGGCCCAGCTCCAGCGGCTGCTGGTGGCCACCAAGCTGCACCGCATCCTCGCCGTGGACGGCGGCGTCGCCGAGGCGCACGGGGTCGGTCTCTGAAGCACGCCGAAGGGGCTCCGGAAGGGGCTCCGAACGCGCTCCGGAAAGCGCTCCGGGGGCGCACGAGGCCCTCGTGGGGCGCGCGTGACGGGACGGCGCTGCACACGCGGGGCCGGATGTGCGAGAGTCTGCCCGTCAGAAGACGGCCGCCGCAGCCGGGCCATGCCCGCCCGGTCCCCGCACGGCCGCGACCGAGACGTCAGCCGGCCGGCGCGGCACGCCGGCGGCCGAGCACGATGCGGAGCAGAACGTGGCACAGCCAACCGGTGAGTTCCGGCAGGAGGCCGTCCGCGCCCGCAGTGGCGAGCTGGTCTCCGGCGCTCTGCTGGTGGGCGTCGGCGCGCCGGACGGCTCCGAGGCCCGGCCCTGCCCCGAGGAGTGGCGCCCGCGCCCCCGCCGGGTGCTGCGCAGCGAGCCCGCCCGCGGACCCGTCGGCGGCGTCGAGCGGGCGGTCGGCCCGCTCGCCCTCGGTGCCGGGCCCGCCGACCTGCCGCTGCTCGACCGCGAGGCGGACGTCGCCGAACTCCTCGGCCTGCTCGCCGAGGGCCGCTCGATACGCCTGGTCGGCCAGGCCGGCTCCGGTCGCAGCGCCCTGCTGTCGGCCGTCGCCGAGGCCGCCGCCGACCTCGCCCCCGGCGGCGTCGTCCAGCTCTGCGGCCACCGCCGCACGACCGCCGACGTGCTCCAGGAGCTGTTCGCCGCCACCCACCACGCCCCCGGCTACCGCCCCGACCCGGCCCAGCTGGCCGCGCACCTCGCCGACGTCGGCGCGATCGTCGTGATCGACGGCGCCGAACCCTCCGGCGCCGAGCTGGAGGAGCTGCTCTCCGCCGCCCCCCGCTGCGCCTTCCTGATCTCGGTCGACCCCGCCGCCCCGCCGCTGTCGGCCGGCTCCCGGCTCCAGGACCACCCCGTCGCCGGACTCTCGCGCGCCGCCTGCCTCGCGCTCGCCGCCCGGCTGGCCGGGCGGCCGCTGGACGTCGCCGAGAAGGCCTGGGCGGTCGACCTCTGGTTCGAGTCCGAGGGACTGCCGCTGCGCTTCGTCCAGGCCGCCGCGCTGCTGCGCCAGCGGGACGTGGCGGTGGACGCGCTGGTCGCCGCCGAGGAGGACCGCCTGGACGTCTTCGGCGCGGTCGACGGGCCCGTCCACGACCCCGACCCGGCCGTCCGCGAGGGCGCGCTGCGCCGGACCGTGCCGCTGCCGTCCGTCGCCGAGACCGCCTCGCCCGCCGTCCGGCTCGCCGAGGGGCTGAGCGAGCCCGCGCAGGCCGTGCTGCGGCTCGCCGTGGCACTCGGCGGCGAGTGCCCGACCGCGCCGCACCTGCCCGCGCTGATCGACGTCGGCCAGGGCGAGAGCGCGCTCGCCGAGCTCGCCGACGCCGGGCTCGCGGTGTCCATCGGCGGCCACCACCGGCTGACCGCCGGGGCGCTCGAACTGCTCCTCCCGCACTGGCCGGCGCGCGGCAGCGTCGACGGCGCGGCGCAGCACTTCGCCTGGTGGGTCGGGCACAGCTCGGTGTCGCTCGGGCAGATCGCGGCCGAGGCGGAGGTGGTGATCGGCGTCCTGCTGGCCGACCGCACCGCCGGGCGCCACGAGGCCGTCGTCCGGCTGGCCAGGGCCGCCGCCCCCGCGCTGGCCCTGTCGCTGCGCTGGGGGGCCTGGGAGCGGGCGCTGCAGCTGGGTCTGGAGGCCGCCAGGCGGACCGCCTCCAAGGCCGACGAGGCCTGGTTCCACCACGAGTTGGGCGTCTACGCGATCTGCGCGCAGGAACCGTCCCAGGCGATCGCCGAGCTGGAGACCGCGCTCACGCTGCGGGCCGTCGTCGGCGAGCAGCGCGGGGTCGCGGCGGCGCGCCGGATGCTCGACCTGCTGCGGGCCGAGGGCCGTCAACTGCCGGGCGCCCAGCCCTCGGCGGCGCCTGCGCGCGGTCCGGTGATCCGCAAGATCGCGGCCAGGGTGCCGTCCGGGCTGCGGTCGAGCCGGCGCCGGCGGGTGGTCGTCGCGTCGGCGGCGGTGCTCACGCTCGGGGTGCTCAGCACGGCGGTGGCGATGAGCGTCACCGGGCCGGGGGAGCAGCGGACCAACGACCCGCACAGCCGGCTCGACCAGGACGACACCGGCACCGGCGGGCAGGTCCCGCTGCCGCACTCCAGCACCGGCGCCGCCACGACGGCCGGCGCGGACGCCCCGGGCAGCAGCCCGGCGGCGAACGGGACCAGCCCGGAGCCCTCGGCGAGCGGCAGTGCGACGCACTCGCCGACCGCGTCGGCGTCGGCCTCGGCGACGGCGTCGAAGAAGCCGAGCCGCTCGCCCGGCGCGACGGGTTCGGACGCCCCGCAGCAGCCGCAGCCGCCCGCTCCGGGCGACCCGCAGCCGCCGACGCAGCAGCCGGGGCCCGGGCCGCAGCAGCCGCCCGTGACCCACCCGAGCCAGCCGCCGGCGCCGAGCAGTTCGCCGACGTCCTCGACCCCGAGTCCCACGTCCTCGCCTCAGCCGACGACGCCGGCACCGACCGGATCGGGCACCCCGACCGCGAAGCCGACGACCTGAGGCGTCAGAACAGCTTCAGCTTGTCGTCGTCGATGCCGCGCAGCTCGTCGTAGTCCAGGACCACGCAGCCGATGCCCCGGTCGGTGGCCAGCACGCGGGCCTGGGGCTTGATCTCCTGCGCGGCGAAGACGCCCTTGACCGGGGCCAGCAGCGGGTCCCGGTTGAGGAGTTCGAGGTAGCGGGTGAGCTGCTCGACGCCGTCGATCTCGCCGCGGCGCTTGATCTCGACGGCGACCGTCGCCCCGTCGGAGTCGCGGCACAGGATGTCGACCGGGCCGATCGCGGTCGGGTACTCGCGGCGGATCAGCGACCAGCCGGCGCCGAGCACCTCCATGCGGTCCGCCAGCAGCTCCTGGAGGTGTGCCTCGACGCCGTCCTTGATCAGGCCCGGGTCGACCCCGAGCTCGTGGGACGAGTCGTGCAGCACCTCCTCCAGGGTGATGATGAGCTTCTCGCCGGCCTTGTTCTCCACCGTCCAGACCCCGTCGGCCTCCTTGAGGACGCACGGCGGGGACATCCAGTTGAGCGGCTTGTAGGCGCGGTCGTCGGCGTGGATGCTGACGCTGCCGTCGGCCTTGACCAGGATGAGCCTGGTGGCGGAGGGCAGATGGGCGGAGAGCCGACCGGCATAGTCGACTGAGCAGCGGGCAATTACGAGACGCACGGTCGACCACGCTAGCCCACCGGGGCCAGTTGATGCGATTCCGCGACGACGGGGTGAAGGAAGCGCGAACCCCGCGAACATGGAGGTTCGGCGATTCCGGGGATGCCTCCCGCGGTCTGGCGCCCCTACGCTGGGGTCGCTACCGTGTGTGACGGCATGCGTGCGGGGCCGCTGTCAACGGGGATGGAGACTTCAGATGAACGATCCGACAGGATCCGGCCATTCTGGTGCACCACGGCGTATTTACGGAGCAATCCCTAGGAACCACCGGCCTGGCCCGCCGTTGACTGACACGCTGTTCTGAAGCGGTCGGTATCCGGGACGTTACGTCCAGTGGTGCCGCCGCACCCTTCGCACGGCGCCGGAAACAGCCGTTCCGTCGCTGTTCCGGACATCCCGTGCGATTTCGCCCACCCTCACTGTGAGCTTCGGACCACGCACCACCACCCGCGCGCCGCGCGCGGGTGGTCCGCGAGAGGAGAATCCATGTCGCTCGACGTCTCACCGGCCCTGCTCGAAAAGGCCGAGCGGGGCGAGGTCGACGAGCGGGAATTCGTCGACTGCGTCCGCGTCTCGCTGCCGTACGCCTGGAACCTGATCAGCTCGCTGGTCGCCCAGGCCAAGGTCGACGGCACCGATTTCGCCGACAACCAGGTACCGCCGCCCAGCGAGCAGGCCCGCGGCCAGCTCCTGCGGGCGCTCGCCAGCGACGCCATCCGGGGTGCCCTGCAGCGGCACTTCGGGGTCCGGCTGGCCTTCCAGAACTGTCACCGGGTGGCGGTGTTCCTGCCGTCCGACGCCAACGAGGCGCGGTTCGACCGCTTCACGTCCGTCCGGGAGCAGCTGCTCAACCAGTCCGAGGAACTGCGGGACTGCTGATCGACCCGCTCACGGCGGCGCCGGAACGCCGTCGGCCCCTCCCCCGGTGCGGGGGGAGGGGGCGGCGCGGTTCGGTCCGGCCGGGCGGTGCGGCAGCTCGGTTCAGCTCAGTTGCGGGAGCACCTCCGAACCGAGCCGGGCGATGTTGTGCAGGGTCGCCTCGCGGTCGCCGCTGCCCTCGGCGAGCAGTGCGAAGCGGCGGATGCCGGTCCGCTCGGCGGTGGCCAGCAGACGGTCGGCGCACTGCTTCGGGGTGCCCACCGCGTGCAGGTCGCACAGGAACTCGGTGTACTGGTGCGGGTCGCGCATCTTGCGCTCCCGGCCGTCCACGGTGCGGTGGGCGCCGAGCCCGTACTCGAACCAGCCCGGCATCGCGCTCAGCAGCGTGGCCCGCGCCGTCGAGGTGCGGTCGTCGACCTGGGCCACGCCGGCCGCGACGTGCCGGCGGTTGATCCGGCGCAGCTGCTCCTCGTCGCGTCCGGCGGCCAGCCAGGCGCTGCGGTACAGCTCCAGCATGTTCAGCTTGTCGTCGTCGCCCGAGTGCATGCCCAGCAGCATCGGCAGGCCGCGTTCGGCGGCGAGTCTGACCCCGGCCGGGGACGTGCACGCGACGACCACCGGCGGGCCGGCCACCGGCCGTCCGGCGGGGGTGAGTTCGTCGCCCGCGCCGAGGCTCGCACCCGCCCCCTCGACGTCCTGGCGCTGACGCGGCAGGCGCACCCGGCCGCCGGGGTCGCCGAGGCCCAGCCAGGCGCCCAGCCCGGGCCGGCGCAGCGGCTCGGTCGCCCGCGGGACGACGGCGACCTCGGGGAAGGCGAACTGCGGCCCGTCCGCGCCGACCCGGGAGCCGCGCAGCCAGCGCAGCAGCAGGTCCAGCCGCTCCGGGAAGCCGTTCTCGAAGGCGTCCACGCCGCTGCCGAACACGTCCAGGTCGATCCACGGGCCGCCGCGGCCCACCCCGAGCGTGAAGCGCCCGCCGGAGGTGAGGTGCAGCAGCGCGGCCTGCTCGCCGAGCGCCACCGGGTGGGCGGTGGACAGCACGCTGACGGCGGTGCCGACGCCGATCCGGCGGGTGCGGCCGAGCAGCAGGGCGGCGAGCGTGGCGGCGTTCGGGCAGACCCCGTACGGGACGAAGTGGTGTTCGGCCAGCCAGACGCTGTCCAGGCCCGCGCGTTCGGCCTCGACGGCGGCGCGCACGGTGCGGTCGAGCGCCTCCCCGTGGCTCTGCCCGGGGAACTGCGCGGAGAGCATGAAGGCGCCGACCCGGATGGGTGCGGTGTCCGCGGGGAACGCGGCGGCCCGCTGCGCGGCGGGCAGCGGATCGCCGGCGGCGGCCGTCACCGGGGGAACGGTGGTCAGCGCGGGCCCGGGGGCGGGCGGCCGGACCCCGACGGGCCGACGGGTCTCGGCGCGGGCGGTGGTCTTGGACATCGGTGGGCCTCCTCGGGTGCGCGCAGGGTCTGCGGGCCCCGCCTGTTCCCCTTGTGGGTATCGGATGTCATGTGCCAATGGCACGCCGAACCACGAATTTCGGGGAAGATCGGGTGGATCTCGCCGGAAACCCCGAACCGGCGCGTGATGCCGTGATAGAGGCTCTCGGGGGTCGTGCCCGGCCGTAGGCTGGAACGGTCCCGAGCCACCGGAGAGAGGTAGTCGCCGTGTCGCCCCGCCACAACCGGATCAAGAGCGCCGCCCACCGGGCGGACGAACCGGCCGCCCCGCTGGGCGGTTCGCTGCGCCGCACCGAGAGCTACCAGGGCGACGACTGGGTGGTCCAGACGGTCGCCGGGACGTCCGGGCGCAGCTACCGCTGCCCGGGCTGCGACCAGGAGATCCCGTCCGGGGTCGGCCACGTGGTCGCCTGGCCGATGCACGGCGCCGGGGTGGACGACCGGCGGCACTGGCACCGCGCGTGCTGGGGAGCGCGGGAGCGCCGGGCCTCCAACGTGCTGCGGGGCCGCGGCGCTCCGCGGTACTGATCCGTCGCTCCGGCCGGCGGTCAACCGCCTTACGCGTCGCGGTTCTTGAGCACGAGCGCGCCGCCGGCCAGGGCGGCCAGCGTCCAGGCCAGGCAGATCGCGAAACCGGCCCACGGTCCGTACGGCTGGCCGTGCTGCTCGTACACCAGCAGCATCCGCGAGCCCGCGTAGTCCGGGAAGTAGTGCGCGAGCGTCTTGACCTTCGGCACCGCCGAGAGGATCGGCGAGAGCAGGAAGAAGAACGGCACCAGCACGCCCAGCGCGAGCGTCTGGTTGTGCAGCATCGCCGTGACGCCGGCCGAGAACAGGCAGAGCATCGTCAGGTAGAGCGCGGCGCCGAACACCGCGCGCAGCACGTTCGGTTCGCCGAGGGTGGTGGAGTGCGAGCCGAGCAGCGACTGGCCGATGAAGAAGGTGACGAAGGCCGTCACGACCGACACGGCCAGGGCCAGCGAGCCGAGGACGACGGCCTTGCCGGTGAGCAGGGTGCCGCGCTGCGGGACGGCGGCCAGGCTGACCCGGACCATGCCGGTGCTGTACTCGTTGCCGATGGCCAGCACGCCGAAGACGATGATGGCGAGCTCGCCGAGCATGATGCCGGAGAAGGCCGTGCCGGTGGCGTCGAACGGGCTCTGGTCGTTGCGCCGGAACTCGGTGAAGTTGTTGTTGGTCAGCAGGGACAGCAGCGCGCCGATGCCGACCGTGACGACGAAGGTCAGCGCGAGGGTCCAGACCGTCGAGCGGACGCTGCGGATCTTCGTCCACTCGGAGCGCAGGATCGCGGGGAAGGACGCCATCTCAGTTCTCCTCCTGTCCGGCCGGGGCGGCCGCCTGTTCGGCGCCGGGCTGCCAGCCGGTGCCCCACACGCCGGGCGCGGGGGGGGGGGGGGCGCGCCCGCGGGGGGCGGGGGGGGGGGGCCCCGCGCCCGCGGGCGACGCGCGGGGCGGGGCGCGCCCCCCCAGCGGGACGGGGGCGCGG
>NZ_JBHWGV010000027.1:57375-68086 GCF_042732955.1 Kitasatospora sp. NPDC059747
CTCTGCCCGGGCGGGCGCGCCCCCGTTCTCTCCGCCAGCGGGGGCGCGGGGGGGGGGCGCGGGGGGGGGGCGGGGGGGCCGCCCGCCCCCCCCCCCCCGGGGGCCCCCCCCCCCCGCGTCCCGGCCCGGTCCGTCGCCGGCGTGGTACTCCACCGAGTCGGCCGTCATCTGCATGAAGGCCTCCTCCAACGAGGCCTGCTGGGGGCTGAGTTCGTGCAGGACGACGCCGTTCGCGGCGGCCAGGTCGCCGAGGCCGGCGAGGTCGCCGTCGACCACCTCGTAGGAGCCGTCCGGCCCGGTCTCGTGGCGGATCCCGGCGCCGGCCAGGACGTCGAGCAGGCGCTCGGGGCTCGGGGTGCGCAGCCGGACGGCGGAGCGGGAGTTGCGCCGGATGAACTCGGGCATCGGCAGGTCGGCGAGCAGCCGGCCCCGGCCGATGACGACGAGGTGGTCGGCGGTGACGGCCATCTCGCTCATCAGGTGCGAGGAGACGAAGACGGTGCGGCCCTCGGCGGCGAGCCGCTTCATCAGGTTGCGGATCCAGAGGATGCCCTCCGGGTCCAGGCCGTTGACCGGCTCGTCGAACATGACGATCTCCGGGTCGCCGAGCAGTGCGGAGGCGATGCCCAGGCGCTGGCCCATGCCGAGCGAGAAGCCGCGGGCGCGCTTGCGGGCGACCGGGGTGAGGCCGACGAGGGCGAGCACCTCGTCGACCCGGCGCTCGGGGATCCGGTTGCTCTGGGCGAGCCAGAGCAGGTGGTCGCGGGCGGTGCGCCCGGGGTGGACGGCCTTGGCCTCCAGCAGGGCGCCGATGTACTTGAGCGGTTCGCTGAGCTGTCCGTACCTCCGGCCGTCGATGGTGACCCGGCCGGAGGTGGGTCTGTCGAGGTCGAGGATCATGCGCATGGTGGTGGACTTGCCCGCGCCGTTGGGGCCGAGGAAGCCGGTGACGACTCCCTGGGGCACCCGGAAGCTGAGCCGGTCCACCGCGAGGGTCTTGCCGTAACGTTTCGTCAGGTCGTGCAACTCGATCATTCGCGCTCCCTTACTCTCTGTCAGGCTAGGACAAAGCGGATATCGCGGCCCGCTGAGTGGGCCCGCCGGGCGCACCGGAATACGGTGGCCCCATGACCCAGCTCCCCTCAGCATTGTCGGTGCGCGAGAGCGGCACCGGAACGCCCCTCGTACTCCTGCACGCCTTCCCGCTGAACGCCGCGATGTGGTCCGCCCAACTGGACGCGCTGCCCGGACTGACCGGGGACGACGCCCGCGTGCTCGCCCCCGACCAGCGGGGGTTCGGCGGCACCGTGCTGGGCACCGACGAACCCTCGCTGGACCTGGTCGCGGACGACCTCGCGCTGCTGCTGGACGCGGCCGGGATCGATCGGGCGGTGGTCGGCGGGCTCTCCATGGGCGGCTACGTGGCGCTGGCCTTCGCCCGCCGTCACCCGGACCGGCTGGCCGGGCTGCTGCTGGCCAACACCCGCGCCACCGCCGACTCCGACGCCGTCCGCGCCAACCGGGAGCGCATCGCCGCCGCGGTCCTCGCCCGGGACAGCGTCCAGCTGCTGCTCGACGAGGAGGTGGCGGCCGGCCAGCTCGGTCCGGACTCGCAGCACCTGGTCGAGCGGGTGCAGGCGCTGGTCGCCGCCGCGCCGCCGGCCGCCGTCGCGTGGGCGCAGCGGGCCATGGCGGCCCGGCCGGACTCCCGGGAGGTGCTCGCCGGGGTGCGGGTGCCGACCGCGGTCGTCGCGGGCGCCGAGGACGCCCTGGTGGCCGTCGAGGAGGCCGAGCTGATGGCGCGGCTGCGGCCGGACGCCGAACTGACCGTCATCCCCGGGGTGGGCCACCTGAGCGCCCTGGAGGCACCGGAGGCGTTCGACGACGCCGTGCGCAAGCTGCTCGCCCGGGTGGCCGCCGGATGACCGAGGAGGAGGCCGGCTGGGACTTCTCGGCCCTGGAGGTGACCGGCCGGATGCCGCTGACGAACCGCGGCGAGGGGCTGCTGGAGCTGACCCTGGAGCCGCTCGGCGAGGACTACTGGATGCGCCCGGGGGAGACCTTCATCGTCACCTCGTACGGCGACCACGGCTCGGGCCACCCGTTCGAGGTGCAGTACTGGCCGGACTCGGTCTCGGTGTGGTGCACGTCGTGGTTCGGCACCGTCTCGGACGACGAGGGCAACCAGCTCAGCAGCGGCCACCAGCGGCCGGACGGGGCCTACCCGAGATGATGACGCCCTGAACGACGGCGGGCCCTCACCCGGGAGGGTGAGGGCCCGCCGTGCTGCTGCGTCAGCGGCCCTGCTGGGCGGGCACGCCGATGGTGTCGTCGTTCGGCAGCGAGGCGGCGGCCACGGCCGCGCCGGTCAGCGTCGCCAGCATCTCGCGGACGTTGGTCAGCTGGGCGTTGATGCTGTCGCGGCGGTTGGTGAGCGCCGCCAGCTCGCGCTCGGACTCGCTGCGGATCCGGTCGGCCTTGGCGTTCGCGTCGGCCACGATGTCCTCGGACTGGCGCTGGGCCGTCTCGACGGTCTGGCGGGCGCGGCGCTCGGCGTCGGTGCGCAGCTTCTCGGCCTCCAGGCGCAGCTGCTCGGCCCGGTGCTCGATCTCGGCGAGGCGCTTCTCGGCCTTGGCCTGACGGGCGGCCAGGTCGCGCTCGGACTGCTCGCGGCGCTTGGCCAGGTTGGTCTCGAACTCCAGCGCGGCCTGGGCGGCCTTGGTGCGGGTCTCCTCGAAGAGGGCGTCCGCCTCCTCGCGCTTGTTCTGCGCGTCCTTGTTGGCCTCGGCGCGCAGCTGGGCCGCGTCGCTCTTGGCCTTGTCGACGATCCGCATGCCCTCGTCCTCCGCCTTGGCCTTGCGGTCCTTGGCGTAGTTCTCGGCCTCGGTGCGGACCTGCTGGGCGGCGGCCTCGGCGAGCTCGCGGTGCTGCTCGGCGGCGCGGTGCGCCTCGTCGCGCAGGTCCTTGGCCTCCTCCTCGGCGAGGCGCAGGATCTTCTCGACCCGGGCGCCGAGACCGGCGTACGACGGCTCCTGCTCGGCGACCGCCGCCTGGGCGGTCTGCGTCTCCAGGTGGAGCTCCTCGATGCGCTTCTCCAGCGCACTGATCCGGGTCAAGGCACTGTCACGGTCGGCCACCAGCTTGGTGATCCGCTCGTCGACCTGGGCACGCTCGTACCCACGGCGCACCAGGTCGAAGCCGTGAGGGGAGTGACTGTCGCTCATGGGGTTCTGGGCTTCCTGTCGTCAAACCGCTGAGGTGGTTGAGGGAATCCTGACACGGTACCGGAGTGTCGACGGCGAAATGCCGTTGTCCCGCGGACAATGTCCGCTCAATCGGGTGGTGCGTTCTTGGAGCGATTGCCACCCGACCGGGGGGAGCCAACTCCGGCACCGGCCTTGGCGCCCCCGTCCTTCTTGCTGTTTCCCCCGTTGGTCTGTGCGACCGGTGCCGGTGCCTCAAAGGCCTCCAGGGCGGACAGGACGTCCTGGACCCTGGAGATCTCGGTGTTGATGTCCTTGCGACGGCGCACCAGTTCGTCGAGCTCGCGCCGGCCCTCGGTGGTGACGCGCTCCGCCTCGGCGCGCGCCTCCTCCAGCAGGCGCTCGGCCTCGGCCTTGGCCAGCTCGACCTGCTCGTCCGCCGCGCGGTCGGCGGCCTGCAGCCGCTTCTCCGCCTCGGCGGACGCCTTCTCCAGCCGCTCCTCGGCCTCCTCCTGGGAGGACCGCAGCTTGGCCTCGGCCTTCTCGATCAGCGCCTCGGCCCGGTCGGTGGAGGTGGAGAGCTTGGTCTCCGCCTCCTTGAGCAGGCCCTCGGCCTTGCGGACCGCCGACAGCCGGACCTTGCTCGCCTCGGCGGACGCCTCCGAGGAGAGCTCCCCGGCCCGTTCCTCGGCGGCGGCGACCAGGGCCGCCGCGCGGTCCTCGGCCTCGGCGACGGTGGCGACCGCCTGCTCCTCGGCCTCGGTGAGCTGCTCCTGGGCGGCCGTCACCAGCGCGTCGACGCGCTCGCCGGCCGACTTCATGGCCGCCGCGTTCTCCTTGCGGGCGCGCTCGTGCAGCGCCTCGACCTCGGCGTCCGTGCGCTCGCGCAGCTCCTCGGCGCGCTCGCGGATCGCGGTCGCGTCCCGGCGGGCCTCGGCGAGCAGCGCGTCGGCGTCGGAGCGGCCCTTCTCCACCTCGCCCTGGCCGGCCGCCTCGCCGGCGGCGACCAGCCGGTCGGCCTCCTTGCGGGCGGCGGCGACCATCGCGTCGGCCTGCTCCTCGGCGGCGGCGGTGGTGGCCAGCGCGGTGGTCTGGGCGTCCTCGCCGAGCGACTCGGCGTCCGCGAAGGCCCGCTCCAGGACGGACTTGGCCTGGTCGCGGGTGGCCTTGTCGAACTGCTCGGCGGCCTCCCGGGTGTCCGCGTCGTAGGCGTCGGCGCGGGCGTGGGTCGCGGAGTCGTACTCGTCGGCCAGGGTGCGGGTCGCGAGCGCGTACTCCTCGGCCTCCGAGCGCAGCGCGGCGGCCAGCTCCTCGGCGTCGGCGACCACGCCGGCCGCGTGCTCCTCGGCGGCGGCGACCGTCCGGGCGGCCTGGGCCTCGGCGTCGGCGCGCAGTTGGTCGGCGGCCTCCTGGGCGGTGCGCAGCTCGTGGTCGGCCTCGGCGCGCAGCTGCTCGTCGTAGGCCTGGGCCTCGGCGTGCCGGCGGGCGATCCCGGCCTCGGCGGCCTCGCGCTCGGCGGCGAGCTCCAGCTCGGTCTGCTCGCGCAGGGCGGCCGTCTCGGCCTCGGTGCGGGCGCGCAGGTCGGCGGTCTCGCGGTCGGCGAGCTCGCGCTGCTCCGAGGTTTCCCGGTCGGCGAGCTCGCGCTGCTCGGCGGTCTCCCGCTCGGCGTCGGCGCGCAGGTCGGCGGCGGCCTGTTCGGCCTGCTCGCGGACGTCGGCGGCCTCGCGCTCGGCGGTGGCCGTCAGCTCGGCGATCTGCTGGGAGGCGGCCTCGTGCAGGCCGGCCACCGACTGGCGGACCTCGGCGGCCTCGTCCTCGGCGACCTCGACCAGCGCGGCGCACTCCGCCTTGGCGGCGGCGACCAGCTCGTCGCCGTCGGCACGGGCCCGGTCCAGGACGGCACCGGCCTCGGCGCGGATGGCGTCGGCGGTGGCGCGTGCCTCGGACAGCTCGCGGCCGGCCTCGGCACGGACCGTCTCGGCCTGCTCGGCGGCCAGCGCCAGGTCGGCGGCGGCCTTCTCGCGGATCTCCTTGGCGGCCTGGGCGGCCTCGGCCTTGCGCTGCTCGGCGGAGACGCGGGCGGCCTCCAGCAGCTCCTCGGCGTCGGCGCGCTGGGCGGCGGTCTCGGTGGCGGTGTGCTCGGCGAGCTCGTCCGCGGCCTGCTCGGCCTCGGCGCGGACGCGCTCGGCGTAGGCCTCGGCGTCGGTGCGCTGGGCGACCGTTTCGGCGGCGGTGCGCTCGGTGAGGTCGGCGGCGGCCTGCTCGGCCTCCGTGCGGACGCGCTCGGCGTAGGCCTCGGCATCGGTGCGCTGGGCGGTCGTCTCGGCCGCGGTGCGCTCGGTGAGGTCGGTGGCGGTCTGTTCGGCCTCGGTGCGGACGCGCTCGGCGTACGTCTCGGCGGCCTCGCGGACGGCGGCCGTCTCGGCGGCCGTCCGCCTGGTCAGCTCGTCCGCGGCCTGCTCGGCGGCAGTGCGCTGGGCGGCCGTTTCGGCGGCGGTGCGCTCGGTGAGGTCGGTGGCGGTCTGTTCGGCCTCGGTGCGGACGCGGTCGGCGTACGTCTCGGCGGCCTCGCGGACGGCGGCGGTCTCGGCGGCCGTCCGCTTCGTCAGCTCCTCGGCGCCCTGCTCGGCCTGCTCACGCGCGGCCCGGGCGGCGGCCAGCTGCTCCGCGGTCTCCTCGCGCTCGCGCTGGAGCCCGGCGGCGGCCTCCTCGTGCTCGCGCCGGCTCTCCTCGCGCAGCGCGGTGGCGACCGTCTCGGCCTCGCCCCGGGTGCGGGCGGCCTCGGTGTCGGCCTCGGTGCGCACGCGCTCGGCGTCGGCCACCGCGGCGTCCCGCACGGCCTTCGCCGCGGCGTCGGCATCGGCCCGCAGGGCCTCTGCGGCGGTGCCCGCCTCGGCGCGCACCCGCTGGTCGAACTCGGCCGCGTCACGCCGGAGTTCGGCGGTCTCGCGCTCGGCGGCGGTGCGGTTCTCGGCGGCCGCGGCGCGGGCGGCGGCGAGCGCGTCCTGGCCCTGCTGCTCGGCGGTGGCGGTGATCTTCCCGGCCTCGGCACGGGCCCGGGACAGGGTCTGCTCGGCCCGGCCCTGGGTCTCGGCGGCCTGCTCCTGGGCCTGCTCGCGCAGCCGCTCGATCTCGGCGGCGGCGCCGGCGCGCAGCTCGTCCGCGTCGGCCTTGGCCTTGGTGAGCAGTTCCTCGGCGTTCTTCGCCGACTCCTCGATCTGCACCACGGCCTGGCGGCGGGCCTCGCCGCGGACCCGGTCGGCCTCGGCGGCGGCCTGGGCGCGCAGCTCCTCGGCCTCGGCGCGCAGCCGGGCGGCCTCGTCCTGCATCTGCTCGATCCGCTCGCGGATCGCGGCCGCGTCGTCCAGGGCGGCGTTCTGGGCCTGCTCGACGGCGGCCTGGGCCTGCTCGCGCAGGAGCTGGGCCTCGGCGGCGGCCTCGGTGCGGATCCGCTCGGCCTCCGCGGCGGCCTCGCTCCGCGCCGCCTCGGCGTCCCGGTCGGCCCGGTCGAGGACCTCCTCGGCCGTCTTGGCGGCCTTGGCGAGGTGGACGGTGGCGTCCTTGGCGCCCGCCGCGCGGCCCTCCTCCTCGGCCTCGCCGCGCAGGCGCAGCGCGTCGGCCTCGGCCTGCGCCCGCAGGTCGGCGAGGTCGCGCTCGGTGCGGGCGCGCAGGTCGGCGATCGCCGCCTCGGCCTCGGCCTTCAGCTCGGCGGCGACGGACTCGGCGGTGGCGCGCAGCCGCTCGCTCTCCTCGGCCGCGGCGGCCCTGGCGGCGTCCGCCTCGGCCTGCCGGTTGGCGGCCTCGGCCCGCACCGCCTCGGCCTCGGCCCGGATGGCCTCGGACTCCTTGGTGGCCTTGGCGACCAGGCGGGCGATCTCGGCCCGGGCGGTCTGGGAGCGCTGCTCGTTGGCGGCGTCGCCGTCGGCGACCCGGCGCTCGACGGCGGCCTCGGCGTCGGCCTGGAGCTGCTCGGCGGCCCGCTCGGCCTGGTCGCGCAGCTCGGCGGCCTCACGGCGGGTGCGCTCGGCCTCGGCGATCGCCTCGGCGCGCAGCCGCTCTATCTCGGCCTGGGCGTGGGACAGCTGCTGCTCGGCGCGGGCCTGCTCGGCGGCGGCGTGCTCCTTGAGCCGGCCGATCTCGCCCTGCGCGGCGGCGAGCTGCTGTTCGGCGGCCGCGTGCGCGGCGGCCAGCTGCTGCTGGGCCTCGCCGCGGGCGGCGTCGACGTCGGCGGCGGCCTGGGCGCCGGCCTGCTGGGCCTGCTCGGAGGCGGCGCGCAGGAGGCGCTCGGCGTCGTTCTGGGCCCTGTGCAGGGCGGCCTCGGCGGCGGCCTGGGCCTCGCCGCGGGCGGCGTCCACGTCGGCGGCGGTCTGCGCGCGGGCCTGGTCGGCGAGGGCGACGGCCTCGGCGCGGGCGGCGGCCATCATCCGCTCGGCCTCGGCGCGGGCCTCCTGGAGCAGGCGGTGGGCCTCCTGCTCGCTGCCGGACCTGGTCTGCTCGGCCCAGCCGTTCAGGTGCTGCTCGGCGTTGCGGCGCAGCTCGGTGAGCTCGTCCTCCAGCTGGCGGCGGCGGGCGGTGAGCTCGGCCTCCAGGCGGGCGGTGCGCTCGGCGGCCTCGGCCATGATCCGCTGGGTCGCGGCCTGGGAGTCCCGCAGCTGGCGCTCGGCGTCCGCGCGCATCTGCTGGGCCTGCATCTCGGCGGTCCTGAGCATCTGCTCGGCCTGGCCGGAGACGGCGTCGAAGGCACGCGGCTGGGCGAGCATGCGACGGGATTCGTGCAGCTTGGCCCGGAGCACCTCCACCTGGTAGGCGAGGTCCTCGGCGTGCTCGACTGCCTTGTCCCGCTCCTTTCGAGTCCGACCCATCTCGGCCTCGAACTGGGAGAGGTGATCGTCAGCCTCGTAGCGGTCGTTGCCCCGCACTCCGCGGTCCCATCCATCTCCTGGTCGCGTCCTCGACCCGGCCGGTGCGAGGCCCCCGTGGTTCCGGGTGCCGCTCCGACTGGTCCTTGCATCCGCGGCCGGTGAGCCCCCACGTTCAAGCCGGGGCCGCCCGCCGCGGTCGTCGGAGCCCTCGGTGCGGGAGCGCGGTGATGCCGCGTTCCCCCGTCCGGGTGGACTCCTGGGCGAACTCTTGCCTTGTGGAGAATGGTGACAGATCCGACTTGCGACTGTTCAGCCGTGCCCGCGTAGTGGACTCCCCTGCGACGGGCCGCCG
Organism: Kitasatospora sp. NPDC059747; assembly: GCF_042732955.1. Lineage (NCBI taxonomy): Bacteria > Bacillati > Actinomycetota > Actinomycetes > Kitasatosporales > Streptomycetaceae > Kitasatospora > Kitasatospora sp. NPDC059747. The sequence continues at coordinate 65,793 of NZ_JBHWGV010000027.1, forward strand.
CCGGAGGGCGGACGGGCCTGTCATCGGCCGTGCCCGTCCCCTCCGTCCCCCGGAGTCTTCGCGCACCTGGGCATTGTAGTGGGAGCGCACTGCGGGGGAATGGCCGCGTGGGGGTTTTCGGCGTACCCGGCCAGGTTACTGACGAGTTCCCGGGTCCGGGCGGAGCGAGGGCCCCGTCGAAAGGTGCATGCGCGTCCGGCGCCTCCCGGGCGTCAGCGGGGGGAGGGAACGGGATGCCGCCCGGGGCGGGAGCGGCATCCCGGGGCTCTCAGTGCTCGTCGTGGGCGGCCGGTTCGGCCGAGGTGACCAGCTCGGTCAGGACGCCGCCGCAGTCCTTGGGGTGCAGGAACGTGATCCGCGAGCCCATCGAGCCGATCCGCGGCTGGTCGTACAGGACCCGGACGCCCTTGCCCCGGATCGCCTCCGCGTCGCCGTCGACGTCGGCGGTGCCGAAGGCGATGTGGTGGACGCCCTCGCCGTTCTTCTCCAGCCACTTGGCGACGGTCGAGTCGGGCCGGGTGGGCTCCAGCAGCTGGAGGTAGGAGGCGCCGCCGTCGCCGGTGTCGTTGATCTTGAGCATGGCCTCGCGGACGCCCTGCTCCTCGTTGACCTCGCTGTGGAACACCTCGAAGCCGTACGTGGCGCGGTAGAACTCGACCGTCTTGTCGAGGTCTCGGCAGGCGATGCCGATGTGGTCGATACGGGTCAGCACGGCGGCCTCCGGTGAGCGGGTCGCGAAACGGGTGGCCACCAGTGCAGCGCATCGCGCTTAACGCGCGCCAGCGCCGGACGTGCGAGTCTGCTCACACGCCCGGGGTTCACCCGGACCGCGTTGACACGGTGTTGACTGGACGGTGCCAGTGCGCTCGATCACACCGTAGCTCCGGTGACGGGCGGGTAACAGGTCAGTACATTGAGCGGCATCCTCACCTGGCCACGACGTGCGAAGGGGCTCGTCCCATGACCAACACCACCTCTGTGATCGTTGCCGGTGCGCGGACCCCCATGGGTCGCCTGCTCGGCTCGCTCAAGGGCTTCTCCGGAGCCGACCTCGGCGGCTTCGCGATCAAGGGCGCGCTGGAGCGGGCCGGGATCACGGGGGAGCAGGTCCAGTACGTCATCATGGGCCAGGTGCTCCAGGCAGGCGCTGGCCAGATCCCGGCCCGCCAGGCCGCCGTCAAGGCCGGCATCCCGATGAACGTCCCGGCGCTGACCATCAACAAGGTCTGCCTCTCCGGCCTCGACGCGATCGCCCTGGCCGACCAGCTGATCCGCGCGGGCGAGTTCGACATCGTCGTGGCCGGCGGCCAGGAGTCGATGACCAACGCCCCGCACCTGCTGCCGAAGTCCCGCGAGGGCTACAAGTACGGCGCGGTCGAGGTGCTGGACGCCATGGCGTACGACGGCCTCACCGACGCCTACGAGAACATCCCGATGGGCGAGTCCACCGAGAAGCACAACACCCGCCTCGGCATCGGCCGCGAGGTCCAGGACGAGATCGCCGCCGCCTCGCACCAGCGCGCCGCCAAGGCCCAGGCCGACGGCCTCTTCGACGCCGAGATCGTCCCGGTGCCGATCCCGCAGCGCAAGGGCGAGCCGGTCCTGTTCGGCCAGGACGAGGGCATCCGCGCGGACACCACCGCCGAGGGCCTCGGCAAGCTGCGCCCGGCCTTCGCCAAGGACGGCACGATCACCGCCGGCTCCGCCTCGCAGATCTCCGACGGCGCCGCCGCCGTGGTCGTGATGAGCAAGGCCAAGGCCGAGGAGCTGGGCCTGACCTGGATCGCCGAGATCGGCGCCCACGGCAACGTGGCCGGCCCGGACAACTCGCTGCAGTCCCAGCCGTCCAACGCGATCAAGCACGCGCTGGCCAAGGACGGCCTGACCGTCGCCGACCTCGACCTGATCGAGATCAACGAGGCCTTCGCGGCCGTCGCCCACCAGTCGATGAAGGACCTCGGCGTCTCCGCGGACATCGTCAACGTCAACGGCGGCGCGATCGCCCTCGGCCACCCGATCGGCATGTCCGGCGCCCGGGTGGTGCTGCACCTGGCCCTGGAGCTCCAGCGGCGCGGCGGCGGCGTCGGCGCGGCCGCCCTGTGCGGCGGCGGCGGCCAGGGCGACGCCCTGATCGTGCACGTCCCCAAGGATCACAGCCCGAAGGCCTGATCAACCTCGACCTGTCCGGGGCTGGGGGGCCCCCCAAAACGGGCGACGCCACCGAGTGCAACAACCCAAAGCAAACCCAGAGACGAGTGGACCCACATGTGGACACAACCCGGCCACACGACACA
>NZ_JBHWGV010000027.1:68096-69279 GCF_042732955.1 Kitasatospora sp. NPDC059747
CCCGCCCCCCAATGATCCCCCCCGCACCCTCCTAAATCCCGCTCTCTCCGGGGGGGCGGCGACCCCCGGGGCCGGCCGGCGGCCCCGTCGGCATCCGCCAAGGAGCACCCGATGATCGATGTCGCCACGCTGGTCGAACAGGCCCGGCACGGCCGACCGCGCGCCGTCGCCCGGCTCATCACGCTGGTCGAGAACGCCGCCCCGGAGCTGCGCGAGGTCATGGCCGCGCTGGCCCCGCACACCGGACGCGCCTACACCGTGGGCCTCACCGGCTCCCCCGGCGTGGGCAAGTCCACCTCCACCTCGGCGCTGGTCTCCGCCTACCGGCGGCTCGGCAAGCGGGTCGGGGTGCTGGCCGTCGACCCGTCCTCGCCGTTCTCCGGCGGTGCGCTGCTCGGCGACCGGGTCCGGATGCAGGAGCACGCCACCGACCCGGAGGTCTTCATCCGCTCGATGGCCACCCGCGGCCACCTCGGCGGCCTGTCCTGGGCCGCCCCGCAGGCCCTGCGGGTGCTGGACGCGGCCGGCTGCGACGTGATCCTGGTGGAGACCGTCGGCGTCGGCCAGTCCGAGGTGGAGGTCGCCGCGCAGGCCGACACCACCGTCGTGCTGCTCGCCCCCGGGATGGGCGACGGGATCCAGGCCGCCAAGGCCGGGATCCTGGAGATCGGCGACCTCTTCGTGGTCAACAAGGCCGACCGGGACGGCGCCGACGCCACCGCCCGGGAGCTCAACCACATGCTCGGCCTCGGCGAGGCCCGCGAGGCCGGCGACTGGCGCCCGCCGATCGTCAAGACCGTCGCCGCGCGCGGCGAGGGCGTGGACGAGGTCGTCGAGGCGCTGGAGAAGCACCGCGCCTGGCTGGAGGAGCACGGCGAGCTGGCGGTGCGCCGCCGCCGCCGGGCCGCCGACGAGATCGAGGCGATCGCGCTGGCCGAGCTGCGCGCCCGGATCGGCGACCTGCGCGGGGACCGGCACCTGGCCGGGCTGGCCGAGCGCGTCGTCACGGGCGACCTGGACCCGTACGGCGCCGCCGACGCCCTGGTGGCCGGGCTGACCGCCCAGGCCTGAGACGAGGGGGGGGGGGGGGGGGGCGGGCGGGGGGGGGGCGCCCGCCCGCCGGGGGGGGGGGGGGGGGGGCGCGCCGGCCCCCCCCCCCCCCCCCCCCGGCCGGCCGGGGCGG
>NZ_JBHWGV010000027.1:69289-73850 GCF_042732955.1 Kitasatospora sp. NPDC059747
GCTCTCGGGGTCGTCCGCGCCCGCGCCGGGCCCCCTCGCGCGGGGGGGGGTCTCGTCCCCCGCTCGGGGGGGGGCGGGGGGGGGCGGGCGCGCGCGGGGGCCCCCCCCCCCCCCCGTGTCCGCGTGCCGTGCGCGGGCCCTACGAGCGGCCGCGCAGGCCGCGCAGGTGCTCGGCGACGGGTGCCAGGGCGTCGTACATCGCGTCCAGCTGCTCCGGGGTGAAGCGGTCGATGAAGTGGCTGCGGACGCTGCGCACGTGGTCCGGGGCGACGCGCTGCATCGTCTCCCAGCCCTCCTCGGTGAGGTGCGCGAAGAGGCCGCGGCGGTCGCCCGGACACTCCTGGCGGAGCACCAGGCCGGCCGTCTCCATGCGGGTGATCTGGTGCGAGAGCCGGCTCTTGGACTGCAGGGTGGCCGTCGCGAGGTCGGTCATCCGCATCCGGCGGTCGGGCGCCTCGGAGAGGACGACCAGGATCTCGTAGTCGTTGATCGCCAGGTTGTGCGGCTGGAGCTCGCGGCCGAGCTGGTAGTCCAGCAGCTTGGCGACCTCCAGATGGGCGCGCCACATCCGCTGCTCCCGGGCGGTCAGCCAGGGCGTCTCGTCCTCGGGCTGCGACGCGGGGGCGTCCGCGGTGTCGGCGGGGTGCGTGTCCATGGCGCCCAGCATACCCCGATTTAGTTAAATCTTGTACGAGTTTACGGGGCGAAACGTCGTCCGGCTCAGGGTACCGACCCTTCGGCGCCCACGAGACCGACCGGCCGTCCGGCCACCACGCGCTCGGTGGACTGCAGCAGCACCTGGCCGGCGCCGACGAACTCGAACTGGTGCTCCTCGCCGGACACCCCGCCGATGCCGGTCAGCCGCCGCAGGCCGCCGACCACGCCGTGCAGGTAGTCGTGGTCGTAGTGGTGGCAGGGAGCGGGGCAGTCCGCCCAGCCGACCAGCGCCTGTGGGTCCACCCGGATCGGCGGGTCGACGAAGTGCACCGGGCCGTTGGACGCGGCGACGAACCGGCCGGTGCCGAGCAGGGTCAGGAAGCCCGGGACGATCGACTGCTTGAGCCGCAGCGCGGGGTCGAAGGCGAGCAGGTTGCCCGAGCGGACGGTCAGGTTGCCGTCGTCCAGGTCGTAGGAGTTGAGGTCGTAGGCGCGGTCTGCCAGCAGCAGCTTGCCGCGGCCCCGGGCGACGACCCAATCGGCCGCGTGCAGCGGCGAGTTGAAGTGCAGACTGAGCATCCGGTCGAGCGCGCCGGCGCCGACGCCCTGGAAGGAGATGTCGCCGTAGTAGGCGATCATCTTGCCCTTCTGCAGGAAGTACGAGCCGTTGAGGTCGACCGAGAACGCGTACGGGTTGACGTTGTCGTCGACCGGCAGGGTGTACGCGTCGTGGACCACCGGGCCGGCGCCGTCCCGCGGCTCCGGGAGGGGCACCGAGAGGTCGTACTGGGTGGGCATCGGGATCGCGAGGCCCGGCTGCGGCGGCTGGTCGTAGGGCGACTGCCCGTACTCGGGCTGGCCGTACTCGGGCCGGCCGTACGCCGGCTGCCCGAACGAGGGCGGGCCGTACGGCGGCTGGGGCGGGTGGGTCATCAGAGCTTCTCCTCGCTCGCCTGGACGTACACCGCGCCGTGCCCGTCCAGCTCCAGCTGGAACGCCTCGCCGGAGCCGCGGCCGATGAACTCGCGCCACCCCAGCGCGGTGGACAGCCGGTTGCGCACCTCGCCGCGGTGGGCGACGTAGGCCTGCGGGTCGACGTGCACCGGCTGCCCGGGGACGATCGGCAGCTCGAAGACGCCGCCGTGCGCCATCACCGCGACCGCGCCGTGCCCGTCCAGCCGGGTGGTGAACAGCCCCTGGCCGGTGGCCTGGCCGCGGACGACGCCCATCACCCCGCCCTGCGCGCCGAGGAACGCGGTGGACTGGCGCAGCGAGCCCTCGAAGGCCAGCAGCCGGTCCGCCTCGACGAACAGGGTGTCCCCGGTCAGGTCGATCACGTGCACGTGGTGGCCGCCGTGGCCGAACATGACGGTGCCCTGGCCCTCGACGGTCATCAGCGGGGTGTCCTCGTTCGCCACGCGGCGGCCGATCATCGACAGCACGCCGCCCTGCCCGCCGGTGATGTCCGGCGTGAAGCGGACGTCCCCGGTGTACGCGATCATCGCGCCGCGCTGGCTGAACAGCCGCTGTCCGGGCAGCACCCGGGCCTCGACCAGCTTGCCGTTGAGCTGCCGGAAGGCCATCAGACGTCACCTCCGAGGGTGTGCTTCTCGGAGGGCTGGACGTACACCAGGCCCTCGCCGGTGAACTCCACCTGGACGGCCTCGCCGCCGCCCTCGCCGATCGCCGTCGTCCACCCCGCGCCGGACTTGAGGCTGCGGTGCAGGCTGCCGGTGTGCGCGACGTACGCGCCCGGGTCCACCCGCAGCGGCATGTCCTTGCCGACCCGCAGGACGACGGCGGGGCCGTTCGAGGTGACGGCGGCCCAGCCGTGGCCCTCCACCTTGGTGGTGAACAGGCCGTTGCCGGAGGAGACGCCGTTCAGCCCGGTGAAGGTGGTGCCGGTGCGCAGGGCGGCCTCGGTGCAGAGCAGGTTGTCCGCCTCGACGTACAGCACCTCGCCGGTCAGCCGGACCAGGTTGATCTCGGTGGCCCGGTCGGCGAAGTAGCAGGTGCCCTGCCCCTTGACCTCCATCACTTCCATCTGTTCGCCGGTCAGCCGTCTGGCGACCATGCCGCGCAGGCCGTCACCGCCGCCGGTGAGCTTCTTGAAGGCCATCTGCCCGGTGTAGGCGACCATCGAACCGTTCCTGGCCTTCACGGCGTCGCCCGCCAGCTCGACGGCGAGCACCCGGGACCCCTGGAGTCTGAACTGTGCCACGGCCGCAATGTAACCGGAGCGGCCGTGGCAGTGGGAGGGGGCCCGGGGCGTGTCCGGCTTACGTGCGGGCGTGCGCGCCCCGGGACGGCGGCACCGTGCCGGCCGACTCCTCGACCTCCAGCAGCGAGGCCGAGTGGCGCTCCGCCTCGAAGGCGACCGCGCCGCCGCGCAGGCCGAACAGCCGCTTGGAGAGCATGATCCAGACCACCGCGGCGATGTTGAGCAGCAGCGTGCAGATCTTCAGCACGCTCGTCTTCTCGTGCAGCTCGTAGCCCTCCAGCGGGAGGAAGGCGGCGGTCGCGATGACGGTCAGGTACTCGGCCCAGCGCTTGCCCAGCCACAGGCCGAAGGCCTCGACGATCTCGATCAGCGCGTAGGCGACCAGCGCACCGGCGACGATCACCAGGGTGCTCTTCTTGTAGTCGAAGGTCTTGCGGATCGTGTCGACGATCGGGGAGTGCTCGATGTCCCAGTTGAAGTGGTCGGTGACCGGCTTGAAGACCGTCAGGTCCTGGTCGAAGACCCGGTGCACGGCGTCCTGGCTGTTGGAGAACTTCCAGACGCCGAACGCGACGATGAGGATCAGCACGCCGCGCAGGATCCGTTCGACGGCCAGGAAGCGCAGGATGAAGATGTCGCGCAGGGCCTTGCCGCGCGGCACCAGGGGGGCGTTCCCGGCGGGGCCGGAGCCGTGCGGGGCGCCGAGGGCGAAGTCCCCGCAGCGCAGGCAGCGCCAGGCGTCGCCGAGCGCGGTCGCGGCGTGCAGCCGGGCGGCGAGCTCGGGCTCGGCCGGCGCGTAGGTCACGTGCCCGCGCTTGGCGCAGGTCCTTCGGTCCCAGTCCCGCTTGAACATCGGTGGCTACCCCCGTCGTGCGTTGCGTACGGCGCCCGGTTCGCCGGGCGCGCGGGCAGCAGGATAGGGGCAGCGGGCGGCGCGGCGCCCGGCGCGGCGCGGTTCTGGGGCCCGGTTGTGACATCGGGCACCCCTGGCGTGCTGCCGGGCACCCCGGCGGCCGGTTCGGACGTGTGCTCGGTGATAATGGCCGGAGGCTTGTGAGCGGGTTCACAAGCGATCTCCGACCCCCGCATCGAGGTATCCATCGTGAACAGCAGCGCCGTCCACCGCCTGCGCCTGGTCTCCGGCCCCGAAGGGGTCTCGTTCATCCTGCTGCTGATCTGCTCGGTGCTGAAGCGGACCACCAGCTTCGACGCCGTCCCGGTGATGGGGATGGTCCACGGGATCCTGTTCATCCTGTACGCGGTCTTCTGGATCCAGGCGTGGCAGGCGCAGAAGTGGGACGCCAGGCGCGGCGTCCTGCTGTTCGTCCTCGCGGTGCTGCCGACCGGCGGCTTCTTCGCCGAGCGGATGCTCGGCAAGGAGGAGCGCGGGGAGCTGCAGCCGGCCGCCGCCTGACGCCCTCCGTCCCACGCGCAGCCGGTCGACAGGCTGTCGCGGCCTCCTCTCCCAAGGGCCGCGACAGCCTGTCGCCGTTTCCGGGGGTGGCTCCGACAGAAGCATGACAAGTCGCGGCCGGGAAGAACAGAGCGCCTCGGGGGATTGGCCAAGAAGAGGCCCGGGGGGGGGTGGGGCGGGCGCCCGGGCCGGTGGGGGGGGTGGGGGGGGCGGGGGGGCGGTTTGGTTTTGGCCCCCCCCCCCCGGCCCGCCCCCGCCGTGAACTGCGC
>NZ_JBHWGV010000027.1:73860-90265 GCF_042732955.1 Kitasatospora sp. NPDC059747
GGGGGGCCACCACCAACAAAATCCACGGGGGGGGGTTTAACACCAGCGCCCTGGGGGTTTTTGGCCAACCCGGCGCCCGGGGGCTGTCGCCGCCCCCCCCAGGGCCCTGTGCCGTTCGTCGGGGCGCCGTGCGTCAGTTGACGTTGACGCCGCTCCACGCGGCCGCGACGGCCTTGTACTCGGCGCTGGTGGCGCCGTACAGGTCCGCCGCCGCCTTGAGGGTGCCGGTGCGGGCGCTCGCGTAGTTGGTGGTGGACGTGAAGTAGACGGTCAGCGCGCGGTACCAGATCTGCGCCGCCTTGTCCCGGCCGATGCCGGTGACCGTCGAGCCGTTGGACGTCGGGCTGTTGTAGCTGAAGCCGTTGATGGACTTCGCGCCGCTGCCCTCGGACAGCAGGTAGAAGAAGTGGTTCGCGACGCCGGACGAGTAGTGGACGTCCAGGTTGCCGACGCCCGACGACCAGGAGTCGGCCGAGGAGCCGTCCTTGCTGGGCTGGTCCATGTAGCGCAACGGGGTGCCGTCGCCGTTGAGGTTGATCAGCTCGCCGATCCAGTAGTTCGGCGGGTTGGAGGGCAGGTTGGCGTAGAACTCGACCATCGTGCCGAGGATGTCGGAGGTGGCCTCGTTGAGGCCGCCGGACTCACCGGAGTAGTTGAGGCCCGCGGTGGCGGAGGTGACGCCGTGGGTCATCTCGTGGCCGGCCACGTCGATCTCGGTGAGTGGGTGGGTGTTGCTCGCGCCGTCGCCGTAGGACATGCAGAAGCAGGTGTCGCTCCAGAAGGCGTTGACGTAGTTGCTGCCGTAGTGGACCCGGCTGGTCGCGCCGACGCCGTTGTTCTTGATGCCGCTGCGGCCGAAGGTGTTCTTGTAGAAGTCCCAGGTGGCCGCCGCGCCGTACTGGGCGTCCACGGCGGCGGACTCGCCGTTGCCGGCGCTGCCGTTGCCCCAGGTGTTGGTCGACTTGGCGTAGAGGGTGCCCGAACCCGAGGTCCGGTTCTTCATGTTGACGGTGGACTGCCCGCCGCGGCCGGCGTCCTTCAGCGAGTAGCCGCCGGTGGTCTGGGTCGTGGTGAGCGGGACCTTGCCGACGAAGACGCCGGTGCCGGTGCCGGCGGCGGTCTGTACCTGCTCGTGGGTGGACAGCACCTCGCCGGAGGCCGCGTCGGTGACCAGCAGCTGGCTGCTCGGGGTGCCGTCGGCGCGCTCGCCCTCGACGGTGGTCCGGTAGGCCAGGCGCGGGTTGCCGTCGGAGGCCCAGATCACCAGCTCGGGCTTGCCGGTCTGGTGGACGGCCGTCAGCGGGGACTCGTCCTTGTCGGCGGTGACGCCGACGGTGGACTGCACGGCGCCGGTCGCCTGCGAGGCGGCCTGGTCGGCGGGGATCGCCGGGGTCAGGCTGGGCACCGCGATCGGGGCGGTTATCGCCTTGTCGACCGACTCGACGGCGCCGCCGGCGCTCTGGTGGACCACCAGGTCGCCGCCGAGCACGGGCAGTCCGGCGAAGGTGCGCTCGAAGCGCAGGTGGCGGGTGCCGTCGGCGTCCACCACCGCGTCCTTGGCGACGAGTTGCTCCTGGCCGCCGAGCGCCAGGGCCTTGCCGAGCGGCCCGGCCTGGCCGCCGGCCAGCGCGAGCGCGGCGGCGTACTGCTGCGCGGCCTGCGCCTGGAGCGCGGGCGCGGGGGTCGCCACGGCGGCGGTGCCCACCTGGACGACGCCGGTCAGGAGGGCGGTGGCGGAGAGTACGGCGACGGCTGCGAGCTTTCGCTTCACGTGCGAGTCCTTCCGGGAAACCGCGGGTGCGCGGTCACGCCGCGTCCCGGGGGCCGGGGTCGGCACCTTGGGGGCGGAACGGGCGCTGACGTGCTGGGCAACCCCGTGCGGCGGACGGCGGCGCACCGATGGGTGGGGGTGGTGGCCGCTGAACGGGGTTGGCCGAAAGCATGACAATCGAGCAAACGAAATGACAGGTCTGGTTCATGAATTGGCCAAGTCCCGCCAGGACGAAGCATTGTGAACGGGCCGACAAAACCGGCGAATCACCCCGTCTTTCAGCGGGTTACCGCCCGAACCGAGGCCTGATAGCGGGGTGGACCGCTGATTCGGCGTCAGCGGCCGTGCCGTGACCGCGCGTTGGCGGGCCGACACACCGCCGCAATGTCCAGGTATGGACCTGCCCGCCCGATTGGCGGGATCCCGCCACGCACCGTCGCTTGTCCAGCATCAGGACGGCTGGTAGCACACGTCCGTTCCGCCGGTACGGTAAGGAGGTGGCCAAGCCCCTCGCACTCGACTTCGACCCGATCGCCCGCGCCGACGAGCTCTGGACCCGCCGCTGGGGCGGTGCCCCCTCGATGGCGGCGATCACCTCGATCATGCGCGCCCACCAGATCCTGCTCTCCCGGGTCGACGCGGTGCTCAAGCCGTACGGGCTGACCTTCGCCCGTTACGAGGCGCTGGTGCTGCTCACCTTCAGCCGGACCGGCGAGCTGTCCCTCTCCAAGATCGGCGAGCGGCTCATGGTCCACCCGACCAGCGTCACCAACACCGTCGACCGGCTGGAGCGGGCCGGCCTGGTCGCCCGCCGCCCCAACCCGCTGGACGGCCGCGGGGTGCTCGCCTCGATCACCGCGCGCGGCCGCGAGGTGGTCGAGGAGGCCACCCGGGAGCTCATGGCGATGGAGTTCGGGCTGGAGGAGTACGACGCGGGACAGTGCCGGCAGGTGTTCGACCTGCTCCGGCCGCTGCGGGTCGCCGCCGGGGACTTCACCGACGAGGGTGACGAAGCCGACGAGGGGCCTGCGCCGGCGCGGCCGTGAGGACGGCTACCCTCGTTCGGAGCGGTGCGCAGATCCGGACGTACCGGCCGATCCAGCCGAACGAGGCGATGTAGAAGATGAAGGCGACCCCCCTGCTGGGCTGGTACCGGGCCCTGGCCGTCGCGACCGGTGTGGCGCTGCTGGTGTTCTGCGGCTTCATGGTCGCGAAGTACGGGTTCCAGACCGGCGAGGACGTGACGACGTACGTCGCGATGCTGCACGGCTACCTGTACATCGGCTACTTCGTGGTGACCTTCCTGCTGGGCCAGAAGCTGAAGTGGCCGCTCGGCCGGCTGGTGCTGACCCTGGCGGCCGGCTGCATCCCGTTCCTCTCCTTCGTCTTCGAGCGCCGGGTGGCCCGCGAGGCCGCCGCGAGCCTCCCGGCCGGGTCGGACGCCCGCCAGCCGGCCGGCGTCTGAGCGCGGACGCGGCGCGCAGCGACGACGGAACCTTCGAGGGCCCTCCTCCCCGGTGCGGGGAGGAGGGCCCTCCGTCGTTCCCGGGGGAGGCCCCCTGTTCCCGGGGAGACCTCCCGTTCCAGGGGGATCTCCGCGATGTCCACCCGCTTGCCCCGGTTCGTCCATCGACAAGTAGTAGGACGTCCGAGTAAATTAGTAGGACGTCCTAACAGCTGTGCCGCCCCGGTGCCGTGGCGGCCGTACGGAGCGGAGTTCGGCCCATGGACGCCGAGGAGATCGAGCGCGGACGCCTGCGCTGGCAGCAGCGGTACGACGCGGCCCGCAAGCGCGACGCGGACTTCACCACCCTCTCCGGCGACGAGGTCGCGCCGGCCTACGGCCCGCCGGCCGGGCAGCCGTACGAGGGCTTCGAGCGGATCGGCTGGCCGGGGGAGTACCCGTTCACCCGCGGGCTGCACGCCACCGGCTACCGCGGGCGCACCTGGACCATCCGCCAGTTCGCCGGCTTCGGCAACGCGCAGCAGACCAACGAGCGCTACCGGATGATCCTGGAGGCGGGCGGCGGCGGCCTCTCGGTCGCCTTCGACATGCCGACCCTCATGGGCTACGACTCCGACGACGCCAAGTCGCTCGGCGAGGTCGGCCACTGCGGCGTGGCCATCGACTCGGCCGCCGACATGGAGGTGCTGTTCGCCGGCATCCCGCTCGGCGAGGTCACCACCTCGATGACCATCAGCGGCCCGGCCGTCCCGATCTTCTGCATGTACCTCGTCGCCGCCGAGCGCCAGGGCGTCGACCCGGCGGTGCTCAACGGCACCCTGCAGACGGACATCTTCAAGGAGTACATCGCCCAGAAGGAGTGGCTCTTCGCCCCCGAGCCGCACCTGCGCCTGATCGGCGACCTGATGGCGTACTGCGCGAAGGGCATCCCCGCGTACAAGCCGCTGTCCGTCTCCGGCTACCACATCCGCGAGGCCGGGGCGACGGCCGCGCAGGAGCTGGCGTACACCCTCGCCGACGGCTTCGCGTACGTCGAGCTGGGCCTGTCCCGCGGCCTGGACGTCGACGTGTTCGCGCCGGGCCTGTCGTTCTTCTTCGACGCGCACCTCGACTTCTTCGAGGAGATCGCCAAGTTCCGTGCCGCGCGCCGGATCTGGGCCCGCTGGATGCGCGACCGCTTCGGCGCGAAGACCGACAAGGCGCAGTGGCTGCGCTTCCACACCCAGACCGCCGGCGTCTCGCTCACCGCGCAGCAGCCGTACAACAACGTGGTCCGCACCGCCGTCGAGGCGCTGTCCGCGGTGCTCGGCGGCACCAACTCGCTGCACACCAACGCCCTGGACGAGACCCTGGCGCTGCCCTCCGAGCAGGCCGCCGAGATCGCCCTGCGCACGCAGCAGGTGCTGATGGAGGAGACCGGCGTCGCCAACGTGGCCGACCCGCTGGGCGGTTCGTGGTACGTCGAGGCGCTGACCGACCGGATCGAGCAGCAGGCCGAGGCGATCTTCCAGCGGATCCTCGACAAGGGCCGCGAGGACCACGAGATCGGCCCGATCACGGCCGGCATCCTGCGCGGGATCGAGGAGGGCTGGTTCACCGGCGAGATCGCCGAGGCCGCCTTCCAGTACCAGCAGGGCGTGGAGAAGGGCGACAAGCGCGTGGTCGGCGTCAACTGCCACCCGCGCAGCGTCACCCCGGAGCTGGAGATCCTGCGGGTCAGCCACGAGGTCGAGCGCGAGCAGGTGCGCGTCCTCGCCGAGCGCAAGGCGGCCCGGGACGAGGCGGCGGTGCGGGCCGGGCTGGACGCCATGCTCGCGGCGGCGCGCTCCGGCGAGTCGATGATCCCGCCGATGCTGGACGCGGTCCGCGCCGAGGCGACGCTGGGCGAGATCTGCAACGTGCTGCGCCAGGAGTGGGGCACCTACCAGGAGACGGCGGCCTTCTGACAGGTCCTCCGGCCGGTTCTCTTCCCGGAGCCGTCCCGCACGCCATGGGCGCGGGACGGCTCCGGCATGCCCCGCGTCAGTCGGTGGCGAGGCTCGGGAAGGGGCCCAGCAGGAGGCTGGTGAAGCGGCGGGTCCACTCCGGGGTGATCGGCTCCCCGCTGACCAGGACGCGGTGCTCGACCGTCCCCGCGATGGTGTCGAAGATGATGTCGATCTCCTCGCCGGCCGCCGACGGGTCGGTGTCCGGGGCGAGTTCGCCGCGCGCCTGGGCGGCCGCCCGGCCCTGGCGGACCAGCCGCTTCTGCGGGTCGACGATGGCCTCCCGGATCCGCCGGCGCAGCTGCCGGTCGCGGGTGCCCTCGGCGAACAGGGCGAGCAGCGCGGCCTGGGTCTCGGGCCGGGCCAGCAGGTCCGCGAACTGGGCCACCACGGCCTCGATGTCGGCCCGCAGGCTGCCGAGGTCGGGCATCACGAGCTCGTCGAAGAGACTGGCGACGGCGTCCACGACGAGCTCGTTCTTCGACGGCCAGCGGCGGTAGAGGGTGGTCTTGGCGACCTTGGCACGGGTGGCGACGTGGCCCATGGTGAGCCCGCCCCAGCCGAGTTCGGCGAGCGTCTCGCGGGTGGCGTCGAGGATCGCGAGGTCGGCGGCGGCGCTGCGCGGGCGCCCCTTGGCCCGGACCGTGACGGCCTCCGCCGGGGTGCCCGGGGCCGCCGGCAGCGCCGTGGCGGACGGGTTCGCGGCGGTCGGCTGGCTCACGGGGGGCTGGGCGGCCGGCACCGGGCCTCCTTGCACTCTACTGGTTAGTAACTTGGGTGGGGCTGGTAACGGTAGCGACTGTCCGGCACTTCGGACAGCCGGGCGGTCCGCGAAAGTGGGGCAGGTCACGTCACGGAACGGCCGGTGGGGCTTGCGGGCGGGCCACTCGCTCCAGTTACGCTACGACTCGTAGCGAAAGCAGTGACAACCGGGCGCCGGATCCCGTGGGACGGGAACGGCGCGGGTGCGGGTGGGGATCCGCACCGGAGGCAGCAGGCTACTGGGGGGAGCGCACGGCGCTCCGGGGAGAGGCACCGCGCAGCCCGCGCGGGACGACTTTCCCGAGGTTGGTGCTCGCGGGCGGCGCGGACGGGGGAGGATGGTGCCATGCAGCCACGGAATTCGCGTCAGAACAGCTCCGCCCTGCGTGGTGCGGTCGACCTCGCCGCCGTGAAGGCGGCCGGTGAGGCAGCCCAGAAGGCCGAGCAGGCGCGGGCCGAGCGGGCCCGCCAGGCCGCCGCCGCCGAGGCGGCCGGCATCGCCCCCGCCGAGCCCGCTTACGAGCTCGTCATCGACGTCACCGAGGACACCTTCGAGACCGAGGTCGTCCAGCGCTCCGCCGAGGTGCCGGTCGTCATCGACTTCTGGGCCGAGTGGTGCGGCCCCTGCAAGCAGCTCAGCCCGATCCTGGAGGGCCTGGCCGAGGAGTACGCCGGCCGGTTCGTCCTCGTCAAGATCGACGTCGACTCCAACCAGATGCTGGCCCAGCAGTTCGGCATCCAGGGCATCCCGGCCGTGATGGCCGTCGTGGCCGGCCAGCTCGTGCCGCTGTTCCAGGGCGCGGAGAGCGCGGCCAACGTCCGCAAGGTCCTCGACCAGCTGATCCTCGTCGCCGAGCAGCGCTTCGGCATCGTCGGCGGCCAGGCCGCCCCCGGCACCGCGGACGGCGAGGCCGGTCCGGCCGGCGCCCCGCAGCGCTTCGAGGACCCGGCGCTCGCCGCCGCGCACGACGCGCTCGACCGCGGCGACCTCGCCGGCGCGATCCAGGCCTACCGGAACGTGCTGGCCGACCAGCCCGGCAACACCGAGGCCAAGCTGGGCCTGGCCCAGGCCGAACTCCTGCACCGCGTCGAGGGCCTGGACCTCCAGGCCGTCCGGGCGGCCGCCGCGGCCGACCCGAAGAACGTCGAGGTGCAGCTCCGGGGGGGGCCCGCGCGACCGAGCGGGGGGGGCCAGCGGGGGGAGCGCCGCGCGCCGGGGGGACGACCAGACCCCCCCACGAGCGCGGGCGCGCGCGCCCCCCCGGCGGGCGGGGCGCGCCCGCGCCCCCCCCCCTCCCCGGGCGGGGGCGGGCCCGCGCCCCCCCCCCGGGCCCGGGGGGGCCCCCCACGTCGAGGACGCCTTCGGGCGCCTGATCGACACCGTCGGCAAGACCTTCGGCGCGGACCGGGACACCGTCCGGCTGCGCCTGCTCGAACTCTTCGAGGTCATCGGCGCGGAGGACCCGCGCGTCGTGGTGGCCCGCGCCGGGCTGGCGCGCGTGCTCTTCTGAGCCCGCGTGCCGGGTGGTGCGTCTGGCACGGCGGGTGACCTGCGGTGTCGCTGGTGATTTGGCGACAATCCGGTCAACCCGGCCGACGTTTACCAAATCTTGATTTCACCCGTGGGTGGTCACCAAGTGTGACCACCCACGGGTGTTTCGGCGGTGTTTCCGGGGGATTTCGCCAACACGATTCCTACACGACGTCACGCACGGTGCGGATCGGGCCGAGTTCATGATCGACGCCACCGACTGTTGCATTACCCGTCAGTAAGGCACCTCTTGTGCTTCGCCCGGGATTCAAGCACGATCGGCCACGCCCGGTCCCAGACTCCTTCCCCCGACAGCCGGTCGGCCACGGGGAGCGCGGGATCCCCACCGGGTGATCCGCCGGCCACGGCCGGCGGTAGGGAGGGCAGGGGGGTATCCGCGGTCCCACGGCGGTTCCTGTCCTTCGACCGGCCGCGTGCCCTGCGCGGTCGCTGGTTGTCGCTCGGGGGTGATCGCCGATGTCGCCGGTCCTGCCCGCCGCCCCACAAGGACGGCCGGTCCAGGGACGGGAGTGCCGCTCCACGCAGGCCGCTCCCGCGTCCGACGACACGCGCGCTCTCCGCTACCGAGGACGTAGCTCTCTCCCATCCCAGGCCCCCACCGGTGCCGGAGGCGCCGCCGGGGAGCCGGAGATGTACGTCCCAGAAGGAGGACTCGCATGTCCAAGACCTACGGCAAGACCCGCTGGAAGCGCTTCGCCCTGGTGATGGTGCCGAGCATCGCGGCCACCGCCGCGGTGGGCTTCTCCATTGCCAACAGCGCGCTCGCCGCCTCGTTCAGCATCTCCGGCCAGGAGTTCAAGGTGCACACCACGCACCTCCAGGGCGAGGGCTTCTCCCAGTTCGGCACCGTCGACGTCGAGGCCGGCGGCAAGCTGCACCCGGTGGCCGTCTCGGCCTTCGACAAGGCCGACATCACCAACCTGTGCCAGTCCGTGGTGACCGACCTGAGCGGCTTCGGCCTCGGCAAGATCACGCTTCAGCTGAACGCCGGCGGCGAGGGGAGCACGCCGGTGCACGCCGAGAAGCTGCTCATCGACCTGGAGGACCTGAAGGCCGACGCGACCTTCCAGGACATCAACATCGGCGAGGACGCCTCTGCCCTGACCGGCCCCGCCGTCGGAAGCTGGCACCCCCACCCGGTGGTCGGGAAGGCGACCGGGGACAAGCTGCCGACCGGCGCCATGGGCTTCGCCCAGGCCGCCAGGACGGCCACCCTGGACAACGTGCAGCAGACCGCGCGCGCCACGTCGGCCGGCACCTTCGTCCTCAGCGGCCTGCACCTGTCGCTCAAGCAGGGCGACGGCGCGGGCAACGAGTGCTTCTGAGCCTCGCCTGACGGCGTGCCGGCCGGCACGCCCGAGTGACGGGTCTTCTCGGGCCGGGGGCGGCGGGTCACCGTCGTTCCCGGCCTCCTGCCAATCGTTCTTCCCTCGTAGCGATGTCGAGGAGCTGCACCATGTCCAGCGCAACGGTCGAAACCCGGACCGGCCACCAGAACGCGATCGGGTGGCTCTGGCGGCACTTCCGCGCGTTCCGCCGCACCAGGCCCTTCTGGGGCGGCCTGCTGGCCATGATCGCCGGCGTCCCGATCCTGTACTTCCCCTACGCGCACCTCGCGCTCGGCAGCGTGACGATCGCGATGTCGACCACGGCGGGGGCCGGATCGCTGCTGATCGGCATCCTGATGATCATCCTCGGGATCACCGGGTGGTTCCAGCCGGCCGTCCGGGTCTTCGCGGGCATCGCGACCATCCTGCTGACGCTGGTCTCGATCCCGATGTCCAACCTGGCCGGTTTCGGCATGGCGCTGCTGCCGGGCCTGATCGGCGGCGGGCTGCTGGTCTCCTGGGCGCCGCTGCCGGAGCCCGAGGCTGCGGCCGAGAACGCCGTCGCCGAGAACGCCGTCGCCGAGAACGCCGTCGCCGAGAACGCCGTCGCCGAGAACGCCGTCGCCGAGAGCGTCGCCGCCGAAGAGCCCGCTGCCGCCGAGGCGCCCACGGCCAAGCTGCCCGCCCAGGCCGTGCCGGGGGAGCAGGCCGCCACGGCGGACCCGGGGGAGGCGCGGTGAGCACGGGCGACGACCAAGCGAAGCGCTCCGGGCGCCACGCCGCTCCGCGGACGCCCGTCCGGGTCCGGCTGCGGGGCCGGGCGCTGGCCATGGCCGCGGTGCCGACGGCGCTGCTGATGGCCGCCGCCTACACGCCGAACCCGGCGTCGGCCGAGTCCACGGCCGGCAAGGCGTGCCCCACCGCCCCCGTGGCGGTGCCGGACGTCTCGTCGGTCCAGGAGACGCCGGTGCCCAAGAGCGAGCTGCCCGCGCCGCCGCCCGGTCCGTCCGCGACGCCCACCGGCACGCCCACCGCGGGGGCGAGCGCCGCTGCGACGGGCGTCCCGACGCAGGCCCCGACGGCCGCGCCCACCCCGCAGCCGTCCGCGCCGGTGAAGACGCCGACCGCCGCCCCGACGGCCCCGACGTCGACGGCGACCACCGCGCCGGCCGTCCGGTCCGCTGCCAACGGCGGTGCGGGCGCGGTGAGCGCGGTCTACCAGGGCGACCCGAACGGGACGGCCAAGGCGTCCCAGGCCGGGCTGATCGACGACATCCTCGGCGGGATCGGCAACCTCCTGAACCCGGGTGGTTCGGCGTCCCCGACGCCCTCCGCGTCGCCGACCGCCACCCCGGCCCCGGCGACCACCCCGGCGCCCGCCGCGCCCGCCCCGCGGGTCGGCGCCCCGGTCCAGCCCGGGCAGCCGCCGACCCAGCCCCAGCCGCAGGCGCAGCCGTCCCCGCAGGTGCCCGGCGGCGGCACGGTGACCCAGGCCCCGAAGCCGCCCGCGACGGGCAAGGCGCCCACCAAGCCGGCGCCGTCGTCCAGTGCCTCGGCCGCGCCGTCCGGGTCCGGCACGCCGTCCGCCTCCGCCTCGACCTCGGCGCCGTCGTCCTCGGCGTCCCCGTCGGCCTCCGGCTCCCCGACCGCGAACCCGAACTGCGCGGTGGACGCCCGCGGCCTGACCGCTGCCCCGGCGCCCGGCGAGCAGGTCGTCCCGGAGCAGAACTGGACGCTGCAGACCAGCCGCCTCGGCCTGCACGGCGCGGCCTTCCACGGCGTCTACGACGTCAGGACCCCGACCGGCACCAAGCGGGTGCTGAAGTTCGTGGTGTCGAGCGTCGACATCGAGAACCTCGACATGTCGACTCTTGAGGGCAACGGCGTGACGTTCCACGTCCAGGGCGCCCCCGGCTCGACCTCGACCATGCGCGACGGCGCGGTCACCATGTACGTGGAGCGGCTGTCCGGTCACCTGTCCAAGCTGCTGGGCCTGCCGATCCCGATCGACCTGGGCGAGATCACCCTCACCCCGGACACCCTGCCGCGCTGGCTGTACGACCTGATCGGCTCGGTCCCGATCCCGCTGGACATCGAGCTGACCGGGGTGACCGCCAAGCAGGCCGGCCAGTTCGGCGGCACGCTGCACATCCCCGGGATGCACCTGTTCAACGACAACGCCCCCTACAGCGACAAGTAGGAGCAATGCACGACGCCCGTGGGGCGGCCCTCCGTCGCGGAGGAGCCGCCCCACGGGCGTTCGGCGGTGCGGCGCGGACTACTCGCCGTGCGAGCCCAGGCGGTGCACCTGCACCATGTTGGTGGTGCCGGGGATGCCGACCGGGACGCCGGCGGTGACGATGACGGTGTCGCCCTCGGACAGCTCGCCCATCTTCAGCAGCTCGCGGTCGACCTGCGCGACCATCGCGTCGGTGGTGGCCACCTGCTCGGTGACGTACGACTCGACGCCCCAGCTCAGCGAGAGCTGGTTGCGGGTGGCCGAGTCCGGGGTGAACGCGATCACCGGGATCGGCGAGCGGTAGCGGGACAGCCGGCGCGCGGTGTCGCCGGACTTGGTGAACGCGATCAGCGCCTTGCCGTTCAGGAAGTCGCCCAGCTCGCACGCGGCGCGGGCGACGGAGCCGCCCTGGGTGCGCGGCTTGCGGCCCGGGTTGAGCGGCTGCAGGCCCTGGCCGACGAGCTCCTCCTCGGCCTTCTCGCAGATCCGGCTCATGGTGCGGACGGTCTCGACCGGGTACTTCCCGACGCTCGACTCGGCCGACAGCATGACCGCGTCGGCGCCGTCCAGGATGGCGTTGGCGACGTCGGAGACCTCGGCGCGGGTCGGGCGCGAGGCGTGGATCATCGACTCCATCATCTGGGTGGCGACGATGACCGGCTTGGCGTTGCGGCGCGCCAGCGTGATCAGGCGCTTCTGGACCAGCGGGACCCGCTCCAGCGGGTACTCCACGGCCAGGTCGCCGCGGGCGACCATGATCGCGTCGAAGGCGAGGACGATCTCCTCCATGGCCTCGACGGCCTGCGGCTTCTCGATCTTGGCGATGACCGGCACGCGGATGCCGACCTCGTCCATGACCTCGTGGACGTCCTTGACGTCGTCCGCGTTGCGGACGAAGGACAGGGCGATCATGTCGACGCCCAGGCGGAGCGCGAAGCGCAGGTCGTCCTTGTCCTTCTCGGACAGGGCGGGCACGTTCACGGCCGCGCCGGGCAGGTTGATGCCCTTGTTGTTCGAGAGCACGCCGCCCTCGACCACCACGGTCCTCACCCGCGGGCCGTCGACGCTGACGACCTCCAGGGCGATGACGCCGTCGTTGATCAGGATCGGGTCGCCGGGCTTCACGTCGCCGGGCAGGCCCTTGTAGGTGGTGCCGCAGATGTGCTGGTCACCGGGGACGTCCTCGGTGGTGATGGTGAACTCGTCGCCGTTGTCGACGGTCACCGGGCCGTTGGCGAAGGTCGCCAGACGGATCTTGGGACCCTGGAGGTCGGCCAGGACGCCGATGGCCTTGCCGGTGTCCTCCGAGACCTGGCGGACCTTTCGGTACCGCTCCTCGTGGTCCGCGTGGGTGCCGTGGCTCATGTTCAGTCGGGCGACGTTCATGCCCGCTTCGACGATGGCCTTCAGCTGTTCGTAGGAGTCCGTCGCCGGACCCAGGGTGCAGACAATTTTCGCTCGGCGCATATGGATCAGTCTATCCGTTCGTGTTATGGGTGCATTCGGCACGAATCGTGAGGAATCGCCGACGAAGGATTCCGCGGACCGAGACGACGGAGTGTCAGTCCTCGGACCCGTGGGTTCCCTGCGCCTCCTGGTCCCGGCGGTGCACGAGGGCGAAGGCCTGTCGGGCGATCTCCAGCTCCTCGTCGGTCGGCACCACCGCGACCGCCACCCGCGCGTACTCCGGCGAGATGATCCTGGGCTCGCCGGAGCGCACGGAGTTCAGCTCGGGGTCCACCGCGATGCCCAGCTCCTCCAGGCCCGCCGTGGCCGCCGCGCGCACCGGTGCGGCGTTCTCGCCGACGCCCGCGGTGAACGCGATCGCGTCCACCCGGCCGAGCACGGCGTAGTAGGCGCCGATGTACTTGCGGAGCCGGTGGACGTAGGAGTCGAACGCGAGCCTCGCGTCCGCGTCCCCCTCGTCCGCGCGGCGCATGATCTCGCGCATGTCGTTGTCCCCGCACAGGCCGCGCAGGCCGCTGCGGCGGTTGAGCAGGTCGTCGATCTCGTCGATCGACAGGCCGCCCACCCGGTGCAGGTGGAACACCACGCCCGCGTCGATGTCACCCGAACGGGTGCCCATGACCAGGCCCTCCAGCGGGGTCAGGCCCATCGAGGTGTCCACGCACCGGCCGCCGGCGACGGCCGACGCGGAGGCGCCGTTGCCCAGGTGCAGCACGATGACGTTCACCTCGGCCGGGTCCTTGCCGAGCAGCCGGGCGGTGGCCCGCGAGACGTACTGGTGCGAGGTGCCGTGGAAGCCGTAGCGGCGCACCCGGTGCTCGTCCGCGACGGCCTTGTCGATCGCGTACCGGGCGGCCGGCTCGGGCATCGAGGCGTGGAAGGCGGTGTCGAAGACGGCCACCTGCGGCAGGTCCGGGCGCAGCGCGCGGGCCACCTCGATGCCGGTGATGTTGGCCGGGTTGTGCAGCGGCGCGACCGGGATCAGCCGGCGGATCTCCCGGAGCACCTCGTCGGTGAGCACGGTCGGCTCGGTGAACCGCTTGCCGCCGTGCACCACGCGGTGGCCGATCGCGGCGAGCTCCGGGGAGTCCAGCCCGACGCCGTCGGCGGCGAGTTCCTCGGCGACGGCCTTGAGCGCGGCGGAGTGGTCCGGGAAGGTCTGCAGGCTCTCGCGCCGCTCGCCGGAGCGCGGGGTGTGCACCAGCCGGCCGCTCGGCTCGCCGATCCGCTCGACCAGTCCGGAGGCGAGCCGGGCGCCGTCGAGCATGTCGATCAGCTGGTACTTGACCGACGAGGAGCCGGCGTTCAGGACCAGGACGCGCGTTCCTTCACTCATGCGTCCACCTCGCTGCGCTCGGTGGTCGCTTCGCGAAACACGCACCCGCTGATGATTCTCCCCCAGCCTCCGGCCGGGGGGACCCCCATGCTGCGCTCGCTCATGCGTTCGGCTCCTTGCGGTCCTGGGACTGGATCGCGGTGATCGCGACGGTGTTGACGATGTCCTCGACCAGCGCGCCGCGGGAGAGGTCGTTGACGGGCTTGCGCAGGCCCTGGAGGACCGGGCCGACGGCGACCGCGCCCGCCGAGCGCTGCACGGCCTTGTAGGTGTTGTTGCCGGTGTTGAGGTCCGGGAAGATCAGCACGGTCGCCCGGCCGGCCACCGCGGAGCCCGGCAGCTTGGTGGCCGCGACGTGCGGGTCCACGGCGGCGTCGTACTGGATCGGGCCCTCGACCAGGATGTCCGGGCGCAGCTCGCGGACGAGCTCGGTGGCCTTGCGGACCTTGTCGACGTCCGCGCCGGAGCCGGAGGTGCCGGTCGAGTAGGAGAGCATCGCGACCCGCGGCTCGACGCCGAACTGGGCGGCGGTGGCCGCGGCCTGGATCGCGATGTCGGCCAGCTGCTGGGCGTCCGGGTCCGGGTTGACGGCGCAGTCGCCGTACACGAGGACCTTGTCGGCCAGGCACATGAAGAAGACGCTCGACACGATGGACGCGCCCGGCGAGGTCTTGATGACCTCGAAGGCGGGCCGGATGGTGGCGGCGGTGGAGTGCACCGCGCCGGAGACCATGCCGTCGGCGATGCCCTCCTCGACCATCAGGGTGCCGAAGTAGGAGACGTCGGTGACGACGTCCAGCGCGAGCTCGACGGTCATGCCCTTGTGGGCGCGCAGCCGCGCGTACAGCTCGGCGAACTGGCGGCGCAGCGGGCTGGTGGTCGGGTCGACGATCCGGACCCGGGCGCGGTCGGCGCCGGAGTCTTCCCGCGGTATCGCGATGCCGAGGCCCGCGGCCGTGCGGCGCACCGCGTCGACGTCGCCGAGGAGGGTGAGGTCGCAGATGTTGCGGCGCAGCAGGATCTCGGCCGCGCGCAGCACGCGCTCCTCGGTGCCCTCGGGCAGGACGACGTGCCGGCGGTCGGCGCGGGCGCGCTCCAGGAGCTCGTGCTCGAACATCATCGGGGTGACCCGCTCGGACCGGCCGACCTCGATCCGGTTGGTCAACTCGACCGTGTCGACGTGCAGTTCGAACAGTCCGAGGGCGATCTCGGCCTTCCGCGGGCTGGCCGCGCTGAGCTTGCCCTCCAGGTGGGTCAGGGTGGCGGCGGTCGGCCAGCTGCCCCCGGGGACGACCGCGACCGGGGTGCCGGGGGCGAGCCGGGCGGCCAGCGCCATGACGTTCGGCCCCGGGTGCTGGCCGAGCGTCAGCAGCACGCCGGCGATCGGCGGGGCGCCGGCGGCGTGCGCGGCGAGCGAGCCGATGACCAGGTCGGCGCGGTCCCCGGGGGTGACGACGAGGGCGCCGTCGGTCAGCGCGTCGAGGAAGGTCGGCAGCATGGCGCCGCCGAAGACGAACCCGCGGACGTCCCGGGCGAGCCCGGCGGCGTCCCCGAGCAGCACCTCGGCGCCGGTCGCCTCGACCAGCTGGGCGACGGTGGGCGCGGCCAGCGCCGGCTCCTCGGGGATGACGTAGGCGGGGATCGGCAGCTTCTCTGTGAGCTTGCGCTGGATCCGCTGCTTGGCGGCGGGGGCGACCCGGTTGGCGATCATCGCGAGGGTCTCGCAGCCGAGGTCGGTGTACGCCCGGTGGGCGTTGCGGACCTCGGCGGTCACGGCCTCCGCCTCTTTGCCCTGCCCGCCGAGCACCGGCAGCACGGCGGCGCCGAACTCGTTGGCCAGGCGGGCGTTGAAGGCCAGCTCGTCCGGGATGTTGGTGTCCGCGAAGTCGGTGCCGAGCACCAGCACGGCCTCGCAGCGCCGCTCCACCGCCCGGAACCGGTCGACGAGGGCCGACACCAGCTCGTCCTGCCCCTGGGCGGCCTGCAGGGCGGCGGCCTCCTCGTACGTCAGCCCGTACAGGTCGGTGGCGGGCAGGTCGATCCGGTACCGGCCGCGCAGCAGCTCGACCACGTGGTCCGACCCGGACTCTCCCGGCGCGTGCGCGTGCACCAGCGGCCGGAACACCCCGACCCGGTCCACCTGCCGGGTGAGCAGCTCCATGACCCCGAGCTCGACCGCCTGCCGTCCGTCCCCCCGGTCGATCCCGGTCACGTACACGCTGCGCGCCACGCGGTCTTCTCCGTCCCGTCGCCTCGGAAACTGGTCATATCGACCATACCTTCGCACCCCGAACTGGCGTCCGCGAGCAGAGCATCCCGGGGGAGGCAAGGGACGAAGGTCACGTCGGTCGCGGAAGACCGCGAACGGAAGACCGCGAACGGAAGACCGCGGACGGCGGCACCGCGGACGTCGGACGTCCGCCGGGGCGGCGGGCGGCGGGGCCCCCGGCGGGGGCGGGCCGGGGGGGGCCGGAGGGGGGCCGGGGGGGGGGGGGAGCGG
>NZ_JBHWGV010000028.1:0-2430 GCF_042732955.1 Kitasatospora sp. NPDC059747
CTCCCTCCTCCGCCTTGCGATGCACGCACCCAGACGCCGCACGGCCCGCCCTCCGGGCGGACGACGGGGGTTTGAAGACAGGCCCCAGGTCCCGCCCCGGTGGCCGGTATTGACCGGTCGTCGGGGCGGGACCGCGTGTCGGGCGGCGGCGGACGTCGGCGTTCCCTATCGTCGGGTCCGCCGACCCAGCAGCCGATCAGACCCGTGGGAGTGCGCGATGCCCGGACCGGAGCAGCAGTCGACCGCCCCAGGGCCCGGCCCCGGCCCCGTCCGGACGGAGCACTGCGCGGACGTCATCGTGGTCGGCGCCGGCCCCTCCGGCTCCACCGCCGCCTACCACCTCGCCCGCACCGGGCTCGACGTCCTCCTCCTCGAAAAGGCGGCCTTCCCCCGCGAGAAGGTCTGCGGAGACGGTCTCACCCCGCGCGCCGTCAAGCAGTTGGCCGACCTGGGCATCGACGTCTCCGAGGAGGCCGGCTGGCTGCACAACCGCGGGCTGCGCCTGGTCGCCGGCCGCCGCACGATCGAGTTCGACTGGCCCGAGCTCTCCGCCTTCCCCGGGTACGGCGCCGTGCGCCGCCGTGCCGACTTCGACGAACTGCTCGCCCGCCGCGCCGCCGCGGCCGGTGCCCGACTGGTCGAACGGGCCAACGTGGCGGGCCCGTTGGTCGACGACCGGAGCGGCCGGATCACCGGCGTCACCGCCAAGCTCGGCGACGACCGGAGGCCCGTCGACTACCACGCACCCGTCGTGGTCGCCGCCGACGGCAACTCCACCCGCCTCTCGCTCGCCATGAAGCGCTACCGCCGCACCGACCGCGCGATGGGCGTCGCCTACCGCACCTACTTCACCACCCCGCGCCACGACGACCGCTACCTGGAGGCCTGGCTCGACCTGCGCGACCCGACCGACCCCGGCCGCCGCCTCCTGCCCGGCTACGCCTGGGTGTTCGGCATGGGCGACGGCACGGCCAACGTCGGCCTCGGCGTGCTCGACACCGCCGGCGTCGACCTCGACTGGCGCGACCTGCTGCGCCGCTGGTGCGACGGCCTCCCGCCGGAGTACGAGTACGGCCCGGACGCCGTCACCGAACCCGTCCGCGGCTCCGCCCTCCCCATGGGCCTCAACCGCGGGCCCCACTACGCCGACGGCCTGCTGCTGATCGGCGACGCGGGCGGCACGGTCAGCCCCGGCACCGGCGAGGGCATCGCCTACGCGATGGAGTCCGGCCGCTACGCCGCCGAGACGATCGTCCAGGCGCTCGCCCGCCGCACCGACCGCGGCCGCGAACTCGCCCTGCGCGCCTACCCGCAGGCGCTGCGCTCCGCCTACGCCGGCTACTTCGCGCTCGGGCGGCTCGCCGCGGACCTGCTCGGCCGCCCGAAGCTGCTCGCCGCGGCGGGCGCGGCCGGGCTCGGGCGGCCGGCGCTGCTGAACATCGCCTTCCGGCTCATGGTCAACCTGACCGAGCCCGACTCGAAGGACGCCCTCGACCGGCTGCTGCACCTGATCGGGCGGGTCGCGCCGGGGCGGTGAGCCGGGCCGCCGGGCGGCAGGTTGGCCGAAAGGAGGGGATTCGGCGGGGCAACCGCGACATCCGATTGACGGATGATCAGATGATCCGCTTGCCTGGTGTCGAATCCCCCCTGACGACGGAGACACCGTGCGCCTTCGCCTGCTCATCGCGCCGCTCGCCGCGGCCGCGGCCCTGATATCCCCGACCGTCCCGGCGGTCGCCGCCGACCGGGCCACCCCCGCCGGCGAGTGCTCCGCCGCCTTCCGGCACGGCGACGCCCGCCTCGGCCCCCAGGACCTGCCGACCAGCGGCCCGGTCGGCGAGCAGGTCGACGGCTACCGGCGCACCGGCGGCGCGAGCGAGCGCGACTTCCTCGCCCAGTACTGGGACGCGGCGGCCAACGGCGGCAAGGGCGGCTGGAAGTACCCGCCCGCCGACGGCTTCGTCACGCTGCCCGACGGCAGCCCGGTCGAGTTCGACCTCACCCTCCACCCGGACCAGGACATCGACCGCTACGGCAGCGAGTACGGCGCCTTCCTCGCCCCCGAGGGCCTGCCCTACGAGAACCGCGCGATCCCGCCGCAGAGCCTCGACGGGAACCCGGCGGCGGGCTGCAACTACCACGACTACAGGGTGGTCAAGGAGTTCACGGTGCACGCGGGCCCGATCGCGCCGTGGTTCAACCAGCCCGGCTGGGGCCTGCAGTACCAGCTCGACGGCGCCCTCGTGCAGGGCGGCCCCGCCAGGCTGAACGTGCTCTGGCTGGTCGACAACGGCTACCTGGCCCGGATCTGATCCTGATCTTCAAGGCTGGCCCGGCGGGGGGGGGCGGGGCCCGGCGGGCGCCCCCCCCCGCCCCCCGCCCCCGGGGGGCCCCCGGGGGGGGCGGCGCCCGGCCGCCGGGGGCCGGGCC
>NZ_JBHWGV010000028.1:2440-11033 GCF_042732955.1 Kitasatospora sp. NPDC059747
GGCCGCACCCCACCTCCCCCCCCCCCCCGTAACTCCACCTCAATAACACGCCGGCCCCCCCCCCCCCCCCCGCCCCCCCCCCCCCCCCCCCCCCGTCCGCCGGCCTCGTCACCAGAGGTCGCCGGGCCGCCAGTCGCAGGTCAGCAGGCCGGTGAGGTCCAGCGGGGCGGTGCCCGGCAGGACGAACACCCCGCCCTCGTCGTCCGGCGTCGGCCGCTCCCCGCCGTGCCGGGTCGCCGCCGACAGCAGGCCGTCCCACCGCAGCCAGCCGCGGTTCGCGTAGAACTCGACGGCCGCGTCCGACGAGCTCAGCGCGCCGAGCTCGTACCCGCCCCGGACCAGGCCCGCGACCGAGCCCATCAGCACCGAGCCGTGCCCGCGCCCCTGCCGGGCGGCCCGGACGGCGACGCCCTCGACGTAGCCGGTGCGCACCTGTCGCCCGTCGTGCCGGAACACGCGCGGCACGACGGCCGCGTGCCCGATCAGCACGCCGTCCTCGCGCAGGAGCGCGTGCACGCCGCCGAGCGCGTGCTCCCAGTCGGCCTCGGTCAGGTCGGCGCCGAACACCTCGAACAGCAGGGCCCGGGCCTCGTCCAGCGTGGATGCGTCCAACTCGGCCGTGCGGGCCGTCAGTAGCTCGATCACCCGGCGATCCTCGCACGACCGGACCGCCGCGCCGCCCGCCACCGGAAAACCGCTGGCGGGGCGGGCAGGGCGCGGGATAGGAAAGTCGGATGAGCACCGACCAGCGGACCTTCCGGCGCACCGTCCTCGACCTCGGGGACGCCGTGCTCCGCCCGTGGGACCGCGCCCTCGACCTCCCGGGCGGCACCGTGCCGGCCCTCGTCGCCGCGGCGGCCGATCCGGTGATCGCCCGCTGGAACCCGCTGGGCACTGACGACCCGTCCGCCGCCGAGGCCTACCTCGACCGCTGCGACACCACCTGGGCCGAGGGCCGCACCGGCGCCTTCGCGATCACCGACGCCGCCGACGGCACCCTGTGCGGCAACGTCGCCCTGTTCTGGCGGGACCGCGAGGACGGACTGGCCATGATCGGCTACTGGCTCCTGCCCGCCGCCCGCGGCCGGGGCCTGGCGACCCGCGCGACCCTCGCCGTCGCCCGCTGGGGCGTGGAAACCGCCGCCGCGCGCCGCCTCGAACTCGCCCACGCCGTCGGCAACGACGCCTCCTGCCACGTCGCCGAGCGCGCCGGCTTCCGGTACGAGGGCACCCTCCGTTCCTCCTACCGCTACCCCGGCCGCGACTACAACGACGAGCACCTCCACGCCCGCCTGGCCGACGACGCCTGGTGATGCCCGGTGACGTCCGGTGATGCCCGGTGACGTCCGATGACGCGCGGAGCGGCCCGCACGGGGGTGGCGGGCCGCTCCGGTCCGGCGGCCGTCAGCCGCTGACGGGGGCGCCCGGCGCGTGGAAGTACCACTGCTGGGCCGGCGTGGTGAAGTTGCAGGTGTAGATCTGCAGCTGGGTGCCGTCCTGGGTGGTCCCGCCGGGGACGTCCAGGCACTTGTTGGACTGCGGGTTGATCAGGACGGGGCCCTCGTACTGGACCCAGCGCTGGGCCTCGGTGCCGTTGCAGTCCCACAGCTGGACCTTCGTGCCGTCCGTCGTGCCGCTCGCGCTGACGTCCAGGCACTTGCCGAGCGCGGACAGGGTGACGCCCGTGAAGTCCGGCCTGTTGGTCACGGTCCACGACTGGGCGCCCGTGCCGTTGCAGCCGTAGATCTGCACCGGCGTTCCGTTCGCCGTACCGCTCCCGCGGACGTCGAGACACTTGCCGCCGACCCCGGTGATCGTGGTGCCCGCATCGGCGCTGGCCGTGCCCGGCAGGGCCGCGACGGCGATCGCGGCGGCGGCCAGCGCGCCCCAGGCGTGGCGCTTGCGTACGGGATTCCTCATGGTCGTCCTCTCGGAATGTCGGGCCGGCGTGCTGCCGGTGCTCGACGAGGACTGTGGCCGGGGCCCGTGGACGCGCGGTCGACGAGGGCGTTGACGGGCCGTCTACCGGGGACGTCTACGGACGGCCGCGGGCCTTGTCGTACACCGACCGCAGCCACGGCTCGCGGACGGCCGGGAGGCGGGCCGGCGTGCGCAGGAGCAGCGCGCGGTCGGGGCGGAAGCCGGACGGCGGGCGCGGCGGCAGGGGGTCGTCGCGCTGGACGCCCGCGGGTAGCCCGCCGGTCGCCGGGACGCGGGCACCGTCGCGGGGGGAGGCCAGGTGGGCCCAGACCTCGGCGTCCAGCGGCACGGCCACGCACGCACCGCTGGGCCGCCACACCTCACCGGTCAGTGGGTGCCGGGGGACGAGGACGAGGTCTGCGCGGGGCGCCGGCACCCCGGGGCCGGCCAGGGCGAGCGCGCGCACCGGCGGGCCGGCCGGGAGCAGCGCGTCGAGCGTGGGGCCGAAGGCGGTGGCGACGAGTCCGTCGGGCACGGCCACCCGCGGGGCGCCAAACGGGTTTCCGCCGCCCGCACGGGAAGTCGGACCGGCCGACTTCCCGCGCACGCGCCGGGGCCCGGAAACCGGTGGCCGGCCGGCAGCGCGCCCGGTGGGGCGGAGGCCTAACCTGGAAGGGCGCGTTCCGTTGCGCGGCCCACGTCCGCGCGCGGTACCGGAAGGGAAACGGTGGCCCATGACCGTGGTCTCGACGGCACTCTTCGGCACCGACTGGCGCTCCGCGCCGACCGGTGCCGCGGACCTGCTGCGCGAGTGCGCCGCCCGGGGCTGGACGGTCGTCCTGACCGGACCCGGCCCCGCCGGGGCGCCCGTACTGACCGTGGCCACCCCGGGGAGCGACCCCGAGCGGGCCGCCCTCGACCTCGTCGGCGGCGGCGCCGACCACGCCGTGTACGTCGCCGGCAGCGTCCGCGAGGTCCTCGCCGCCCGCCGTGCCGGGCTGCTCTGCCTCGCCCTGGAGTGCGGACGGGACGACGCCGCCGACCTCCGGGCCGCCGGCGCGGCCGAGGTCCACCGCGACGCCGTCGCCCTGCTGCGGGTACTCGACGACAGCCTGCTCGCACGCCCCCGGGCCTTCGGACCCGTCGGCGCGGGAACAGGCCGTCCCGGAGGCGGTTAGCGCAGGCCCGTACCGGGCAACCGCCCGGGTACGAGCACGTCACCGGAAGTTTGTCGGAGGTGACCGAGATGGACGGACCCTCGCTGAGCGGACGGGAACGGCGGCTCCTCGAGGAGATCGAGTCCGGGCTGCGCCAGGACACCCGCCTCGACCGGAAACTGAGCACCATGGGTGCCAAACGGCCGGGCCGGGTGCGCACGGCCGTGCGCCGCACGGCCCGCCGGATCCCCGCCGGGGTCGTGCTGACCGCCCTCGTCATGACCGCGATCTGCCTGAGCGTCGGCGTGCGGACGCCGACCGTCGCCGTGCTCACCGCCCTCGGCGTGGTCTGGGCGGCCTCCCTGGCCGTCGCCGCCGCCGCGGCCGTCCTGCTGCGCCGCCGCGCCGGCGCCCGGCGCCGCGACCCGCTCGACCGCCCGGACGGCCCCGACCGCCCCGAGGGGCGTGAGCGGCGGCCCTGGGACAAACCGGAGGTGTGATGACCACGGACCTGTGGGAGTACCGCCCGGGCTCCCACCAAGCCGCCGAACTCGGCCTGGCCGGCTACGAGGTGGAGGCGACCGACGGCCCGCTCGGGCGGGTCGAGCAGGACGCCGGCGACCACCTGCTGGTCGATGCCGAGCCCTGGGTGCCGGGCTCCCGGGTGCTCGTGCCGGTCGCCCTGGTCGCCCGGATCGACCACCTGGAGCTCGTCGTCCACCTCGACTGCCCGCGCGCCCGGGTGAGTTCCGCCCCGCCGCCCGCGGCCGTGGACGTCCTCGGGCACCGCCCGGGGTGAGCCGTGCGCTGGCCCACCACGACGCTCACCGGCCGGACCGTCGCCTTCCTGGTCGCGCCCTACGGCGTGGAGGAGATCGAACTCACCTCCCCCTGGCAGGCGGTGGCCGAGGCCGGGGGCACGCCGCGACTGCTCTCCACCGCACCGGGCCGGGTGCAGGCCGTGCGGCACCGGGCACCGGGTGACACCTTCGCGGTGGACGCGGTCGTCGCGGACGCGGAGGCCGCCGGGTACGACGGACTGGTCCTGCCCGGCGGCGTCGCGAGCCCCGACCACCTGCGGCAGGACCGCGACGCGGTCGCCTTCGTGCACGCCTTCTGCGCCTCGGGCCGCCCGGTCGCGGCGATCTGCCACGGGTCCTGGACCCTCATCGAGGCCGACGCCGTCCGCGGCCGCACCCTCACCTCCTGGCCCAGCCTGCGCACCGACCTCGTGAACGCCGGCGCCCACTGGATCGACGCCGAGGTCCACGTCTGCCACGAGGGCCCCGGCCCCCTGGTCACCAGCCGCAAGCCCGCCGACCTCCCGGTCTTCGACGACGCCCTGGTCACCGAGTTCGCCCACGCGACGGAACGGCGGAAGTGACCTGGGAGCCGGGGCCCTTGCGGCGGGGGTGAGCGCCGGGAGTTCCGAGCCCGTCGACCGGCCACCGCCCGCCCACCGTCCGGGTGTCGGCCGTCAGTCACCCCTCAGCCGGGTGTAGGTGGCGGTGGGCGGGCGGCCGGTGAGGGTGAGTTCGGCGCGCAGGGGGCTCGTGAGGGGGTGGACGGTGCCGTGGGCGGGGTCGTGGACGGGCGGGGCCAGGTAGGGGTGGGCGGCCTCGGAGATCTGGGCGGCCTGGAGGGCGGTGAGCCGCGGGGTGGTGAGCAGGACGCGGCCGTCGTCGAGTTCGACCACGAGGGCGTGCGGCCTGGCGGCCGGGCCGGTGAGTGCGCGGACGAGGGCGTCGACGGTGTCCGTGCGGCGGTACTTGACCCAGACCCGGCCCGCTCCCTGCGCCCGGTACGCCGAGCCCGCGGCCTTGCAGACCAGGCCCTCCACCCCGGTGGCCGCGAGGCGTTCCATCCAGTCCAGGGCCTCCGTGCGGTCGGTGGTGGCCATGACGGGCTGGATCGGTGGCGGGACGTCCGCGAGCGCGGCGAGCAGCAGGCGGCGGCGGTCGGCGAGCGGCAGCCGGCGCACGTCGCGGCCGGGGAGGGCGAGGACGTCGAAGGCGATCAGCCCGAGCGCGACGTCGTCGCTCGCGCGGGCCTGGCGGGTGCGCAGCAGTTCCTCGAAGGCGAACCGGCCCGCGCGCCAGGCGACCAGCTCGGCGTCGAGCACGAGCCCCTCGGGCAGCCGGGCGACGGCCGCGGCGATCGGCGGGAACTCGGGGGCGAGGTCCCGTCCGCTGCGGGACTGGAGGTAGGCCGGGCGGTCCCCGCGGGCGAAGGCGAGGCAGCGGAAGCCGTCCAGTTTGAGTTCGTACTGCACGCCCCCGCCGCCGAGCCCGTCCGGCGGCGGGACGGCCGGGACGGCGGCCGGGCGCATGACGTCGACGGGCGGCCGCAGCACCTGGCGGTCGGGCTCGGGGGACGGCGCGGCGGGGAGGGGCCGGGCGTGCTCGGGGTCGAGCAGCGGGGCGAGGAGGTCGCCGTGGGCGGCGAGCCGTTCGGGGACGTCGGCGAGGGTGAAGACCAGGTCGTCCTCGGAGTCGGCCTCGGCGAGCTCCTCCCAGGTGACCGGGGTGGACACGGTGGGCTGCGGGCGGGCGCGCAGCGTGTACGGGGCGGCGGTGGTCTTCTTGGCGTTGTTCTGCGACCAGTCGACGAAGACCCGACCGGCCCGGCGGGCCTTGGCCATGGTGTGGACGACGAGGTCGGGGCGGTCCGCCTCCAGGGCGGCGGCCAGCGCCTTGGCGTAGGCGCAGACGCGGGCGCTC
Source organism: Kitasatospora sp. NPDC059747 (assembly GCF_042732955.1). Taxonomy (NCBI): domain Bacteria; kingdom Bacillati; phylum Actinomycetota; class Actinomycetes; order Kitasatosporales; family Streptomycetaceae; genus Kitasatospora; species Kitasatospora sp. NPDC059747. The sequence continues at coordinate 8,238 of NZ_JBHWGV010000028.1, forward strand.
GAGGTGGGTTCGATCGGGACGAGCAGGTGGAGGCCCTTGGAACCGGAGGTCTTGGCCCAGGCGGCGAGCCCGTCCGCGGCCAGGCGTTCGCGGAGCAGCCCGGCGACCGTCCGGCAGGTGAGGACGGTCGCGCCCTCGCCCGGGTCGAGGTCGAGGACCAGCCGGTCGGCCAGCCCGGGCGCGGCGGCGTGCCACTGGGGGACGTGCAGTTCGAGGCAGCCGAGGTTGGCGGCCCAGAGCAGCGCGGCGCCGTCGTCCAGGAGGACCTGGCGCAGGTCGCCGCTGTCGCTGGGCACCTCGGCCGTGCGGATCCAGCGCGGGGTGCCGGCCGGCGGGTTCTTGGCGATGAACACCTCGGCCTCGACGCCGTCGGGGCAGCGGAGGAAGGACACCGGGCGGTCGTGCAGGTGGGGCAGGAGGGCGGTGTGGACGGCCGCGTAGTAGCTGAGGACCTCGCCCTTCAGGGTGCCGGTCCGCGGGTAGTAGACCTTGTCCAGGTGGGAGAGCGCGAGGGTGCGCCCGTCCACGACCATCTGCGGCATGGGCCGCCTCCGAAGCCGTCGGTGTGGCCCCCGCTGCCAGTCTGCCCGGGGTGCGGGGCGGGCGCGAGCGTGGCTTTCCGTGTACGCGCCCGCACGGTCGGTGGGGCGGTTATGCTGCCGACGGTTCGCGAACTGACGCTGCGTCAAGGGGGATCGGGGCGATGGTCGGTGACTGGCGGGCCCTGCCGGCGAGGCTGGGGCCGCAGGAGCGGGAGCTCGTGGCGGGGCTGCGGGCGCTGAAGGACGGATCGGGGCTGACGCTGGCCGAGCTGGCGGCGAAGACGCACTACAGCAAGTCGTCCTGGCACCGGTGGCTGAACGGGGAGCGCGTGGTGACGGAGGCGGCGCTGGCCGCGTTCGGCGCGCTGGCGGGGGTGCCGGCGGAGCGGTGCGCCGCCCTGGAGGCGCTGCGGGTGGCGGTTGCCGGGGCCGGCGCGACGGAGGCCGCGGCGGAGTTGCCCGGGCCGGCGGAGCCGCCGTCGTGGCCGGAGGAGGGGGAGCCGGAGCCCACGGCCCGGCCGCGCCGGACCTGGTGGTGGGCGGCGGCGGCCTCGGCGGCCGGTGTCGCCGCGGTGGCCGGGGCGCTCGCCCTGAACGATGGCGGCTCCGAGCGCAGCCCGGGGGCCGCCGCGATGACGGGCACCGCCCGGGCCACCGCCCAGGCCACCGCGCTGTGCGAGGCCGCCGGCTGTGTCGGGAAGGACCCGCAGGCGAGCGGCTGCGGATCGGACGCCACGACGATCGCGACCGCCAACGTGCGGCAGATGACCGTCTACGTGCGCTACAGCCGCCGCTGCCGGACGGCCTGGGCGAAGCTGACGGACGCCACGGCGGGGTACCGGGCGACGATCACCAACTCGGCGGGGCAGAGCCAGACCGCCCTGGTCCACTGGGGGTACGACGCGTACTCGCCGATGGTGGACGCGTCCCAGAACGACAGCCGGATCCAGGTCTGCGGCGAGCAGCCGGACAACAGCCGCAACTGCACCCCGGTGATCATGGACCCGGCGACGGCGCCGGTGGTTCCGGTCCCGACGCCGGCCGCGGCCACGGGTGCGAGCGCGGCCCCGACCCCGACCTCCCCCGCCACCGACTCCCCGGCGCCCGCTCCGAGCCCCGACGCGGCGGATCCGACGCCGCAGTGACGCCGGAGGGCGGCTCCCCTCAGCCGGGCGAAACGAGGGCGTGGGCGTCCCCGACGAGATCCTCCACGCGCTCCCAGTCGACGGGCACCGCGTCCAGGTAGACGCCCACCCAGCCGCGGTGCCCGACGTACGGCGGGCGGAAGTACCGCTGCGGGTCCCGCCCGGTCAGCTCCGCCTGCACCCCGTCCGGCGCGGCGCACCAGAAGGCGAGCCGCTCGTCGTGGTGGTGGTCGGCGAGCATGACGAACACCCGGGCCCGGCGGCCGGCGCCCGCGAACCAGGTCGGCTCGCCGTGGCCGACCCGCTCCGCGGTCTCCGGCAGGGCGAGGCACAGCGCCCGCAGGCGGTCGACTGGCGTGGGCATCGGCCTCACCCGTTCTGCGGGGCCGACGGCCGCGGGGAGCCCGGGTAGGTGCCGAAGTACCAGCGGTTGCCCTCCGGGTCGGCGGCCGCGAAATCGCGCGAGCCGTAGTCGGTCTCGTGCAGCCCCGTGGTGATCCGGGCGCCGGCGGCGACGGCCCGCGCGTGGACGCCGTCCGGGTCGGCCGTGACGACGTAGGCGCTGAACGTGCCCGGGCGGCCCGGCCAGGTCTCGGTGCCCTCGGGCGCGTCCCGCTCCGAGCCGAGCATCACGCCGCCGCCCTCGGGCCAGGCCAGTTCGGCGTGCGCGACGAACTCGCCCTCGCCGTACGCCACGACCTCCTCGAAGCCGAAGGCGTCGGCCAGGAAGCGGATCAGGGCGCGCGCGTCGTCGGCGCGCAGCGTGGGCCAGACCTGCGGGGCGGGGGTCTTCGCGTCGGTGGTGTCCATGGCTGCCTCCTGCGGTGGTGGGTGCCGGCCGGTCGCCGTCACGCCTCCCACTCTGCGACCGGGTCGCCCGCCCCGCCTTGGACGTTTCGGAACCGCTTCTCCTCCGGCCCCTCCGCCGCCAGCCACGCGCTCGGCGCCGCCCCGGCCAGCGCGCGGGCCACCCGGGGCCCGGGGGGGGTGCCTGTGGGGCACGTCCGCCCGAGCCGGGTCGTCGGCGGGGCCGCTCTCGGCCGCGTGTGCCGCCCCGCCGCCGTCCGCCGGGGCCGGCCCGGGGTCCGGGTCCATGGCGACCTCCCGGA
>NZ_JBHWGV010000028.1:11043-24248 GCF_042732955.1 Kitasatospora sp. NPDC059747
CGCCCCCCCGCCCCGGCCGCGGGCCGCGGGGGGGCGTGGGGGCTGGTCGCTGCGCGGGCGCCGGGCCCCGCCGGCCGCGCGGCGGGGGGCGGCGCGCCGCCGGCCAGCAGGTGCCGGGCCCGGTCGAAGCGGATCACCCGGGCGGCGGCCTTCGGCGTCAGCCCGGTCTCGCGGCGGAAGCGCTCCTGGAGGTGCCGCGCGCTCCACCCCGTCTCCCGGGCCAGCGCCGCCACCGCGAGCCCGCCGCCGCTGCGCCGCAGCGCCTGCCAGGCCCAGCAGACCTCCGGCGGTACCCGCCCCGACGGGCGGGCGGCCCGCAGCAGGGCGCCGTCCAGCAGGGCGAAGCGCTCGTCCCAGGTGGCGGCGGCGCGCAGCCGCTCCTGGAGGTGCGGGGCCAGTCGGCCGAGGACGTCCTCCGCCGGGAGGTCGATCCCGGCGAGTTCCCCGGCCGGTACCCCGAACAGCGCCCTGGCGGCCAGCGGGTGCACGGCGATCTGCACGCCCGACTGCCGGCCGTCGTGGGTGATCAGCGCCGGGGCCGTGTGCAGGCCGCCGAGCAGGGTGGCGTACGCGTCGGGTCGCTGAGCCGGGTCGGGATGGGCGGCGAGGACCAGCGGCTCGTCGAGGGTGAGGATGAAGGTCAGGTAGGGGGAGGGCAGGCCGCGGTGCACGGCGGGCGCGATGCCGCGCTGGCGGTAGCCGGAGTACCAGGCGACGTACGGGCGCAGCGCCGTCGCGGGCCGGGCCCGGACTGCCTCGTCGACCACGCCTTCGCGCACGGGTTCGGCGGCTTCCGTCGTCACCCTCCCAGTATCGGTGGCCGCGGTCGCGGGCGGGCGGGATGTTGCCTATGGTGATCGCACGGTCACACCGCGGGTGCGCGGTGCCGCCGACGGGGGAGCGAACGGGGGGAACTTCCGGGGGGAACGACCTCTGGGGGGAACCACTCACGAAGGAGTCCCCGTGACCAAAGCCCGAGAGATCATGCACACCGGCGCCCAGTGCATCGGCGCGCACCAGACGCTCGCCGAGGCCGCGATGATGATGCGCGACAAGAACGTCGGTGCGCTGCCGATCTGCGGCGACGACCAGAAGCTGAAGGGCATCATCACCGACCGCGACATCGTCGTGCGATGTCTCGCGGAGGGCAAGGACCCGGCCAAGATGACGGCCATGGACCTCGCCGGGCACCTGCACTGCGTGCGGGCCGACGACGACATGGACGCGGTGCTGCGGAAGATGGAGCAGCACCAGATCCGGCGCATCCCGGTGATCGACGGCGAGCGGCTGGTCGGCATGATCAGCGAGGCCGACCTGGCGATGGGCCGGCGCGACGGCCACCGCCTGACCGACCAGCAGATCCTGGAGTTCATGGAGGGCGTCTACATGAAGGCCTGACCGGGCCGGACGTCCCCGGCGGCGGGTCCCGTGCGAACGGCCGCACGGGGGCCCGCCGTCGGCGTGTTCTCCCGGGAAGGTCCGCCACACGAACAGTCTCGATATGAGAAACGATCTTTCTCAATGGGCGAGATGAGCGCACAATGGCGGCATGGGAAAGCAGTACGAGAACATCGACGGCCGGCTGCGCGAGTTCATCGAGCGCCAGCCCGTCTACTTCGTCGCCACCGCGCCGCTCGCCGCCGACGGCCACGTCAACGTGTCGCCCAAGGGCCGCTCCGGCACCCTGGTCGTCCTGGACGAACGGACCCTCGCCTACCTGGACTTCGGCGGCTCGACCGCCGAGACCATCGCCCACCTGCGGGAGAACGGCCGCATCACGCTCATGTGGTGCGCCTTCGACGGCCCGCCCACCGTCGTACGGGTCCACGGCCGCGGCGAGCCGGTCTTCCGCGACGACCCGCGCTTCACCGGCCTCCTGGCCCGCTTCGGGCCCGGCGTGGACGGTCCCGCCCTGCGCGCGGTCGTCCTGGTGGCGGCCGAACGCGTCAGCGACTCCTGCGGCTTCGCCGTCCCGCTGATGGACTACCGCGCCGACCGCGCCCTCCACGCGGACTACTTCGCGCGCAAGAGCGACGAGGAGTTCGGCACCTACTGCGAGAACAAGCCGTACGTCGTCACCAGCATCGACGGCCTGCCCGCCCTGCCCGTGCCGCTGCCCCCGCGCCCGGAGTGACCCGCAGGATGCGCCCTAGCCGCGCGCGGAGTAGCGGTAGAGGTCGCGCAGCAGGGCGATCTCGGCGCCGTGGTGGAGGAGTTCCTGGTTGACCCACCAGACGACGTCCAGGAAGGGCTCGTCCGCGTCGCCGCCGTAGGGGTAGGTGCAGTGGCCGACGGTGTCGAGCGCGGCGTCGTCGGCGGCGAGCAGGGCCTTCCGCCAGGCGTCCGCGGCGGTGTCGAAGGCGGCGACCGCGGATTCGGCGTCGCCGTGGACCGGGAAGGCCTCGCGGGTGAGGGCGCGGGTGCCGTCCGTGTGGTCGGCGCGCAGCAGGAGCAGTTCGGTGAGGTGGGTCAGCCGCCAGGCGAGGGTGGTGAACGGCGGCGGCTCGGGGTGCGGCCAACCGGCGGTGTCCCGGCCCCACGCGCCCGCGCCGACCAGCAGGGTGGCGCGCTCGCCCGGCCCGTCCGCGTGGCGCCGCACCGACCAGCAGCCGGGCACCGGCTCCCAGCGGTACTCGTCGTCCGTCAGCGGCCCGACGGCCACCGCGGTGCCGTTGCCGCTGTCGACGGCGGGGCCGGCCAGCCGGTCGCGCAGGCGGGTGCGGGCGAAGTCGAACTCGGCCAGCAGCGGGACGAGTCGGGGCGGCAGGGGCATCGGGACGGCTCCGGTCGGTGGCAGGGCGCGGACGGCCCGCACCCTGCCACACCGCGGCACGTCCCGCGAGCGGATTTTCCGCTCGCCGGCGGTCGCCCGCGCATGCCGGCGGTCACCGGTCGCATGCCGCCGGACCCCACCGGGTCCGTGGCGGAGGGAAGTTGGACGGAAATCGGCTAACGGGTGGCGTGGCGGCGGCGGTACCGTGCGCTTTGGTGAGCATCCGTCAAGGCCGGTGAGGGGGACGTGCCATGGGGGGCGGACGGCAGGGCCTGGCGCGGGGGTACTTCCTGCGGGAGGCGGCCGCGTTGCAGCGGGCGAACACCGGGGGCGCGCGGCGGCTGGAGCGGATCATGTTCCCGGGGGCGGGTGTCGTGATCGTGGGGACGCCCTGGGAAGAGGTACGGCTCGACGTGAGCGCCTCGCGGGACGAGCTGTTCGCGGCGCTGGGCGGGGAGGCCGCGGGATGGGCGGAGCCGGACCGCGGGGTGGGGCCGCGCCTGCCGGTCTCGGCGCCGGCGCCGCCGCTGGCGGTCTACGCCGATCTGCTGGACGACCTCGGGGACCTCGTCTTCACGCTCACCACCTACCCGGCCGACGTCGGGCGTCCGCAGGCGGCGGCGCGGCTGGACGCCGTGCGGCTGGTGGGCGGGGTGACGGCGGTGGTGCAGGTGTGCGCGCCGGGCGGCACGCACCGGATCCGGATCCCGCTGGATTCGGGCGTCCCGCTGGTGGCACTGCCGCTGGCGATCGCCGAGCACCTGCTGGCGGCGGGCGTCGGCACGGACTGGGACTACCCGGTGGAGGAACAGCGGGGGGAGTAGCAGGGGGAGCAGGGGACGCGAAGAGGGGGGGGGGGGGGCGGCCGCGGGGGGGGGCGGGGGCGGGCGGCGGGGGGGCGGGGGTCTCAGGCCCAGAGCGCCCGCGCCCCGCGCCCGCCCCCCCGGGGGGGGGGGCCCCCGGCCTCGGGAGCCGTGGGGCTTACTTGCCCAGGCCGGCCTTGACCGAGCAGATCGGCCAGGCGGTGGGGCCCTGGGCGGCGAGGACCTTCTCGCCGACGGCGATCTGCTGGTCCTTGGTGGCCAGGTCGGCGCGCGGGGCGAAGGAGGTGCCACCGAAGGCGGCCCAGGTGCTGGAGGTGAACTGCAGGCCGCCGTAGAAGCCGTTGCCGGAGTTCACGGCCCAGTTGCCGGTGGCCTCGCACGCGGCGACCTTGTCCCAGACGGTGGCCGGCGCGGCGGAGGCGGTCGTCGCCGTGACGAGGCCGGCCACCGGCAGGGCGAGGACCGCCCCGGCCATCAGAGCCATCCGGACGCGGTTGCGGCGCTTCGGGGTGGCGATGGCGGTGGCAGCGGCGGTCTCGTTACGGAAAGTCATGCGGTTCCTTTCGGAGGTTCTGCGAGCGCGCGGAACCAGGCCCTCGGAAGGCCGTCGGTTTCGGGGACACGCACTCGCGTGGTTCGGCACCGGTTCCGGCTCCCGGGCGGTGAGGCCCGGTGGAGCGGTGTGCTCGGTGCAACGGGTTCGAAGGTACGGGGGCGGTCGTGGCGGTTTCAAGGATTTACGGATCAAGGCAGGTCAGCGAGGTGTTACCGGGCGTAAGGATCAAGGAATTGGGCACTTTTGGGGCTTTTTGCCCCTATTTCCAAGATCAAAAGGCCTGTCGAAGTGGTCCGGACCACTCGGCGGGCCGTGTGAGGCCGCGCACACCGTCGACAGGGAGTGACGGTCCGCGGGCTCCCGGTGCCGGATCCGCCGCCCCCGGCGCGCCCGGGGGTGGCCCGCACCACAGGCCTCACCCGGAGTGCCCCGTGTCCTCACTCCCGGTGGCGGGCATAGCCTCGGGCGCATGAGCGAGCGGAGCGAGCGAATCATCGGTAGGCGCGTATGGGCGAATGCCCCTGGCGAGCGAAGCGAGGCGGGCGCATGAGCAACGACAGCGATGCGGAGGCGCTCGGCGGTGCCGAGGAGCCCGGGGCGGCGGTCGCACCCGCCGGGTTCGAGCTGGGGACGGACGGACCGAAGGTGATCCTGGCCGGGCTGGACGGCTCGGACTCCTCCTGGCGGGCCACCGCCTACGCGGCCGGCCTGGCCCGGCGGCAGGGCGCGACCCTCGCGGTGGCGTACGTGCAGCCCGTGCTCGGCGCGGCCACGGCACTGGCGGGGGCGGCGGTGGAGGAGACGACGCAGGAGATCGCCGAGGAACTGCTGGCGGCCCTGCGCGACGCCGAGCAGCGGATGAAGGACGTGTGGCGCGTCGAGTGGCACTTCCTGACCATGCGCGGCGACCCCTATACGGGGCTGGCCAAGCTCGCGAACGAACTGCGGGCCGACGCCGTCGTCGTCGGCGCCTCCGAGCAGGCCGGGCACCGGGTGATCGGCTCGGTGGCCGTCCGGCTGGTGAAGGCGGGGCGCTGGCCGGTGACCGTCGTGCCGTAGCGGGCTCCACAGCGGGCTCCACAGCGGGCTCCGCAGCGGGCCCCGGTGCGGAGCCGGACGGCGGGAACGCTAGGCTCCGCACCCATGATCGAGATCACGGGGGTCCAGGCGGAGCCTGGCGGCAGCGTCACGCTGAAATTCGAGGACAAGCGCTTCACGGTGGAGCCGGTGGAGACGGGGTGGGACTGGCGGGGGATCTTCCTCGTCGGGTTCGGGATCTTCATGCTCCTGGCGCTGGTGTCGCTGTTCGGCTTCGGCTACATCATCAGCAAGGCCCACCTCGCGAAGCTGGAGAACGCGAACGCCGTCTTCTTCTTCTCCTGCTTCGGGCTCTCGCTGCTGTCCGGCGCCCTGGCCTGGCTGAGCGAGCAGATCATCGACATCTTCGGCAGCGGCAAGCCGGCGAAGTACACGCTCGCGGTCGAGCGCATCGCGGGGATCCAGTACGAGCAGACCGACCCGCAGGGCGGCCTGCGGGCCACCGTGCGCAAGGCGGACGGCGACGTCGTCCGGCTGAGCGTGGCCGGCGCCAAGGGCCCGGAGCTGTACCGGGCGTTCGACGGGATGTTCCGGCCGGCCGCCCCGCAGTACGGAGAGGCCCCGCAGTACGGCGTGCGCTGAGCCGGGGCCGCCCAACGGGCGTGCGGCACGGCGGAGATAGGGTGCGTGACCATGACGGACACGCCGGTCACGCACCCCCGCCAGCCCGAGCCCGCCCACCAGCCGACCGACCCCGCCCACCAGACCGGCAGTGACCTCCACCTCGACCTGCCCGCCACCGGCGGCCGCAGAGCGGCCCTGATGACGGCGCTGCGCGAGGCCATCCGCAGCGGACGGCTGGCCCCCGGCACCCGGCTGCCGCCCTACCGCACGCTCGCCGCCGACCTCGGCCTCGCCCGCAACACCGCCGCCGAGGCCTACGCCGAACTCGTCGCCGAGGGCTGGCTCACCGCCCGCCAGGGCTCCGGGACCACCGTCGCCGAGCGCGCCGAGCCCGTGCCGACGGCCAGGGCCCGCCGCCCCTCCGTCCGCCCCGGGCCCGTCCACGACCTGCGCCAGGGGCAGCCCGACGCCGCCTCCTTCCCGCGCTCCGGCTGGCTCGCCGCCGGGCGCCGCGCCCTGACCGCCGCGCCCAACGAGGCGTTCGGGCCCGGCGACCCGCAGGGGCGGCGCGAACTGCGCACCGTCCTCGCCGACTACCTGGCCCGCGCCCGGGGCGTGCGCACCGACCCCGACCGGATCGTCGTCTGCTCCGGCTTCGCGCACGCGCTGCGGCTGCTGTTCGACGGCGCGGGCGCCGTCCTGCCCGCCGGGGAGAACGGGCCGCTCGCCGTCGAGGGCTACGGGCTGCCCTTCCACCGCGGGCTGCTGGCCCGCGCCGGGGTCGCCACCGTGCCGCTCCCGCTGGACGAGGACGGCGCCAGGACGGCCGGGCTGACGGGCGGCCGCGGGCACGCGGGGAGCCGGGACCTCCAGGACGTCCGGACGGTCCTCCTCACCCCCGCCCACCAGTTCCCCACCGGCGGGCCGCTGCACCCCTCGCGGCGCGCCGCCGTCGTCGACTGGGCGCGCGGTCGCGGCGGGCTCGTCCTGGAGGACGACTACGACGGGGAGTTCCGCTACGACCGCCAGCCGGTCGGCGCCGTCCAGGGCCTCGACCCGGAGCGCGTGGTCTACTTCGGCACGGCGAGCAAGAGCCTGTCGCCCGCGCTGCGCCTCGGCTGGATGGTGCTGCCCGACCACCTGGTCGACCGGGTGCTCGCGGCCAAGGGCGAACGCGAGGGCTGGGCCAGCGCGTTGGACCAGCTGACGCTCGCCGAGTTCATCGACTCCGGCGGCTACGACCGGCACGTGCGCGGGATGCGCCGGCGCTACCGGGACCGCCGCGACCGGCTGGTGGCCGCCCTCGCCGAGAGCGCCCCGCACGTCGCCGTCTCGGGCATCGCGGCCGGTCTGCACGCCGTCCTGCGGCTCGCGCCCGGCACCGAGCGCTCGGTGCTCAAGGCCGCCGCCTACCGGGGCCTCGCCGTGGAGGGGCTCGCCGACTACCGGCACCCGGGGCTCGCGGCGCAGGACATGCCCGCCGCCGACGGACTCGTGGTCGGCTACGCCACCCCGCCCGACCACGCCTACCAGGCGGCGCTCGCCGCGCTGTGCGACATCCTGCCGGCGCCGGCCTGAGCGGGGCCCCGGGAGCGTCGTCCGGCCGGCCCCGCGGCGCACCCGGCCGCGTGGCGGGCAGGATACGGTGCCGGGCGACGGCTCGGGGGCGGAACGCGTGCGCAATGACCCGCCGCGTCCGCCCGTGCGTCGTCACCCGGTACCGGCCGCGGCGGAGGGGAGCAACGGAAGCGGTACCGCCCCCTACGCTCCATGGACATGCGCAGAACACATCTCAGCCGTTCCGCTCTCGCCGCGATCCCGGCCGCCGCCGGTCTGCTCCTCTCCGCGGCGCCCGCCCAGGCGGCCGCGCCACTGCCGCTCACGGCCGTCGTGGACCGGGCGACGACCACCCCGGGCGGCTCGTTCACGCTCGCACTGACGCTGACCAACCCTTATGACACGCCCATCCAGTTCGTCTACCAGAGCGTCCAGCCGACCTATCCGACCACCCTGGAGCCGGGCCTCAAGTTCACCGCCACCGCGTGCGGCACCCAGACCAACGGGTGCAGCGAGAACGTGCACGGCGGCATCGCCCGCTACAACGTGCCGCTCGCGCCCGGTGCCTCCAGCAGCTTCAGCGTGACCTTCACCGTCGCCAAGGACTCGGCCTGCGGACCGTCCACCCGGATCGACCTCTACACCTACCTGTACTACGAGTACAACGCCGGCCTGTCCAACAACTCCGGCATCGTCAACATTCCCGGCACGCAGGTGCCCTGCGCCTGACCCGGTTCCCGCAACCCCTTCGTCCGTCCCCCGGATCCCGGTGAATCACCCGGCCTTCCCCGACCTCTCCTGAATCCCCCCGACCCCCTCGATCCCCCGTCAGGTGCCGGCCACCCCCGTACCGGCACCTGACGGGCCGTTCGCGCGCCCACGCCCGGCCGCTGTCGGTGGCGGCTGGCAGGCTGGGTCCCATGTCCGAACCGCTGTGCACCGACCCCGCCGACGACCTGCTCGTGCCGATGCCGTACGCCGTGTACGCCGCCATCCGGGAACGGGCCGGGGAGCGGACCGCCCCGCTCGTGGACCGGCTGCTCCGCTCCTCCCTCGCCCTGACCCCGGCCCTCGACGACGGCTCCGGCGAGGAGGCCGCCGCCGGCCCGGCCGTCGGCCTGCTCGGCGGTCCGGCCGCGCTGCCCGCCGACGTCGCGTGGCCCCGCCACGGCGAGCACCCGATGCAGCTCCTCGCCCAACTCGACTGCGCCGGCCTGGCGGAGGCCCACCGCACCACCGGCCCCGGCGGTCCGTGGCCGCTGCCGGCCGACGGGCTGCTGCTGTTCTTCCACGACGACCTGTTCTCGGACTACGCCGGGCACGGGTGCTGCGTCCTGCACGTCCCGGCGGGGGCGCCGCCGCGGCCCGAGCCGGCCGGCCGCGGCGAGTTCGCCCCGCTCGCCGCCGTGCCGCTGCGGGCGGACTGGGCGCTGTCCGCGCCGTCCTACCAGGACCGCGAGCTGGAGGACCTGTTCCCCGACGACTTCATGGTCGCGCTCGACCTCGCCTCCGACTTCCGCGACCACCTTCCCGGCCCCGACGTCCGGGTGCTCGGCTGGTGCGACACCGACACCGGACGGCACGAGGGGCACCGCCCGCTGCTCCAGGTCGAGGCCTCGGCGGCCGGCGCGCACTGGGGCGAGACGGTCAACGTCTCCTTCTGGATCACCGACGAGGACCTGGCCGCCGGGCGCTTCGACCGCGTGCGCCACGGCATGGAGGTGGCCTGACCCAGGGGGTGTCTTCGAACCCCCGCCTGCCGTGCGACGACAGCCCCCTGGGCCCCGCACACGAACCACCGCACCGCCACGCCGCAACCGGCGTGGCGGTGCGTCGTGTTGACGCCGCACGCCACCCCGTCGGGCCCGTCGCGGCCCCGGGGCTGGCGGCCGGTCGCGGCCCCGGCGGCTCCGCGACGCGGCCCTGACCAGGCCTCCGACACACGCGGATCCGCGCGGCGAACGGACGTTTGACAGGCTTTTCGCGCGGAGCGGGCGGATCCGGATCAGATTCACCCTATCGGGGGGCACTCGGCCGCCGTACGGCTCTGGCCGGGCCCCGGTGATCTAGGGTTCCGGGTGGGCCGCCGGGAGAGGCGCCCGCGCTTGCGCAGACTTCGCCAAAACCCCCACCAATACGCGTATCTGATGATCCGCCATGGCTCCGGCCGGGACGGATCGGTCCGACCCGCCCGCGTGATTTCGACCAGATGAAGGAGACCCCTGCCGATGCCCGTCGACACCAGCACCGAGACACAGCAGGCACAGCAGCAGTCCCTCGCCACAGCCGCTGCCCGCAACCTCGCGACCACCACCAAGTCCGCACCGCAGATGCAGGAGATCACCTCCCGCTGGCTGCTCAAGGTGCTCCCCTGGGTCGAGGCCCACGGTGGTGCCTACCGGGTGAACCGTCGCCTCACCTACACCGTCGGCAACGGCGTGGTCGAGTTCATCAAGACCGGGTCCGAGGTCCGGGTGATCCCCCGCGAGCTCGGCGAGCTCGCCCTGCTGCGCGGCTACGAGGACGACGACGTGCTCACCGCCCTCGCCGACCGCTGCCAGCAGCGGGACTTCGGCCCCGGCGAGGTGCTCGTGACCCAGGGCGAGGCGGCCGACCGGATCTACCTGATCGCGCACGGCAAGATCAACAAGATCGGCACGGGCAAGTACGGCGACGAGACGGTCGTCGGCGTGCTCGGCGACGGCGACCGCTTCGGCGACGACGCCATCCTGAACCCGGACGCGGTCTGGGAGTACACCGCCAAGAGCGCGACCGCCGGTGTCGTCCTCACGCTCAGCCGCCGCGACTTCGAGCAGATCCGCGACAACGCGCCGACCCTCCAGGAGCACCTCCAGGAGTTCCTGGCCCTGCCGCTGCAGGCGCAGAACGAGCGCGGCGAGGCCGAGATCGCCATGTCGGCCGGCCACCACGGCGAGCACGAACTGCCCGGCGCCTTCGTGGACTACGAGCTGAAGCCGCGCGAGTACGAGCTCAGCGTCGCGCAGACCATCCTCAAGGTCCACACCCGCGTCGCGGACCTGTACAACCAGCCGATGAACCAGATCGAGCACCAGCTGCGCCTGACCATCGAGGCCCTGCGCGAGCGGCAGGAGTTCGAGATGATCAACAACCCGGAGTTCGGCCTGCTCAACAACGCCGACTTCGACCAGCGGATCCAGACCCACTCCGGCCCGCCCACCCCGGACGACCTGGACGAGCTGCTCAACCGCCGCCGCGACCCCGACTACCTGCTCGCCCACCCGCGCGCCATCGCCGCGATCGGCCGCGAGCTCAACGCCCGCGGGATCTACCCGCACCACGTCGACCTCGGCGGGCAGCAGGTGCCGGCCTGGCGCGGGGTGCCGATCCTGCCGTGCAGCAAGATCCCGATCACCAAGGAGAACACGAGCTCGATCCTCGTGATCCGTACCGGCGAGGACAACCAGGGCGTCATCGGCCTGCACCAGACCGGCCTGCCGGACGAGTACCAGCCGTCGCTGTCGGTCCGCTTCATGGGCATCGACGAGAAGGCGATCATCTCCTACCTGGTCAGCGCCTACTACTCGTGCGCGATCCTGGTGCCGGACGCGGTCGGCGTCCTGGAGAACGTCGAGATCGCGCACGGCCGTCACTGAGCGCCGGGCGGCCCCGGCCGCCGGACCGCGAGCGGCGGTCGATTTTTGCTCCCGGAACGAGCCGAGGCCGTAACCGGCCCGCTCGAAGATCGTTTGACCAGATGACGGACGGCCCGCCCCCGGAGGCGGGCCGTTCGCCTGACGGGGGCGGCGGACCCGCGGTCCGCGGTTCCGCACGGCACGTGCCGGTCCTGCTGCGCCCCTCCGTCCGGCTTTCCTGCCCCAGAGCACTCTGCCCGCAACGGCGGTGTGCTTTCCCGACGATCCGAGAGGTGGGTGGATCCATGCCGCAGCCCCGGCAGCCCCGGCAGCTCCGACGGATACCGGTGGACGGCCGAGGACGTGCCGTCCGCGGGCGAAAGGCGCGGGTGGCCGGTGCCGCGGTCGGCGTGGTGGCCATGTGCGCGCTGCTGAGCGGCGCGTCGACCTCGGGCGCCGTGCGCCACGGCGGGGGGCACCCGCACGGGCCGGTCGCCGACGTCTGCGTCTGCACCGGCACGGACGTCTCGGTGGACGTCGGGCCGGACGGGCACGACGTCGGCGTCGGGGTCGGGGTCGGCGTGGACGTCCAGGTGCACTGGCACCACCCGTGCCGGCCGCACGGCGATGACGATGACGACGACGGGCAGGACGGCAAGGGCGGGGACCACGGCGGGGACCACTGGGACCACGGGTACCACTGGGGACACCATCACCATTCGTGCCCGAGCCCGACGCCGACACCGACCCCCACGCCGACTCCAACCCCGACTCCGACACCCACCCCGACCCCCACGCCGAGCGCCACACCCCCGAGCCCGACGCGCACACCGGTGCCTCCGCCCCCGTCGTCGGCACCCCCGCCGCCGCCCGCACCGGCGCCGGCCCCGCGACTCCCCGCCCCGGTCGTGCCGCAGACGCCCCGGCCGGCGCCCCCCGTGCCCCGCGCGGCCCCTTCGCCGAGCCCGGCCGCGGTGCTCCCCACCCCGGCGGCGAGCCCGCCGCCTCCGCCCCCGCCGACCCCGGCGTGGCCGACTCCCGCGCCGCAGGTCCGCTACCACGTGCCGGTCGGTCAGCCCCTGGCGGAGGCCCCGGTGCACCACCGCACCGCCAAGACGACCACCACGATGCTCATCGTGACCGTGCCCGCGGTGATCGCGGCGGCAGCGCTGCGCCCGGGTCGCGGCGGTGGTGGCGGCCGAGGCCGGTCGAGCGGTTCCTGACCGCCGCCCGCCCCCCGAAACGACCCCCGAAGAACCCCTGAACAACCCGCTGGGCCCGGACCTTTCGCGTCCGGGCCCCACCCCGACATTCCCCGTCACCGAGCAGAGCCAGAGAAGGGAGTCCCCATGGACGAGTGGGTCGCTTTGGCCATCGCCATGGCGGCGGCGTGCGCCGTCGTCGTGGCGGTGGTCGTGCTACGGCACCGCCGGGTGGGCACCGTGAAGCACGCCGAGACCCCGGACGTGATCGAGTACATCACGATGATGATCGGCGTGGTCTACGCGATCGTCCTCGGCCTCGCGATCGCGGGCGTCTGGGAGGCGCGCGGCAGCGCCCAGGACGGCGTGTTCCGCGAGGCCCAGTCGCTCCAGGAGGTGAGCGACCGGGCGGTGGTCTACCCGGCCGAGGTCCGCGACAAGATCAGGGCCGACGTGGACGCCTACGTGTCGTACGTCGTCCAGGTCGAGTGGGACTACATGCGCGACCACGGGAGCGTCTCCGACAAGGGCAACGAGCTGCTGGCCCAGGTGCGTTCGGACGTCGCCACCCGGCAGCCCGCGAACGAGCTGGAGGCGCAGACCTACCAGCCCGTGATGGACCGGATCGCCGCCGCCACCGACGCCCGCAACGCGCGCGGGCAGAACGCCGGGCCGACGATGCCCGGGGTGGTCTGGTTCGGGCTCATCGCGGGCGGGCTGGTCACCTTCGGCATGCTCTTCGCGCTCCAGATCCGGCGCACGCCGCGGGAGTTGATCCTGGCGGGCTGCTTCAGCGCGCTGATCGCGTTCCTGCTGTTCATGATCTGGGACTTCGACGACCCGTTCGGCGGGAGCGTCCGCGTCACCACGCAGCCGTTCACCGATCTCTTTCCGCACCTGAACCTGGGCGGCGGTGACTAGTCACCGAAGGGCCGGGGGGGGCGGGCGGCCGCGGGGCCGCGCCGCCCCCCCCCCGCCCTAAACAAAACTATAAAAAACCCCCCCCGCCCTCACCCC
>NZ_JBHWGV010000028.1:24258-28569 GCF_042732955.1 Kitasatospora sp. NPDC059747
CCCGCCGCTTTACACCTACATCCTCCCCCCCGCCCCCGGGGGCGGGGTTCACTCCCCCCCCCGGGGCGGGGGGGCCGTGCGCTTCGAGCGGCTACCCCCACGGCCCTGTTTCATCTCTGACGATCCGTCAACGCAGGCTGCTGTCCATGGTGTTCAGCAGCGTGCCGGAGGCGTCGTCGTTCTCCAAGGAGAAGGCGAACATGCCGCCCAGCCCCTTGCCCTTGGCGTAGGCGCCGCGGGCCTGGATGGCCTGCGGGGTGTCGCCGGTCCAGAAGTTGGTGCCGTCGTAGACCCAGCTGCTCTCGGTGACCGGGTCCCAGTGGGTGTTCGCGGCGGTCGGGTCGAGCTCCTTCCAGGCGGCCAGGCCGGCCTCCTGGCTGAGCGGCTTGGCCGCGGTCGGGCCGGTCGCGCTCTGGTACAGGCCGTAGTTCGAGCCGGCTGGGACGCCCGTCCAGCCGCGCCAGTAGAACGGGATGCCGAGGACGAGCTTGTTCGCCGGGAAGCCGCCGGGGATGCCGTACTCGGGGAGACCCGTGGTGTACGCGGCGAGCATGGTGTCCACGTTGTACTTGCGGGTGCCGGGGGTGATCGGCGTGGTCGGGTCGGCCGGGCTGTCGTGCAGCGGGTCCTGGTGGTTGGTCGGGCCCTTGGCGTCCCAGGCGCCGTGCATGTCGTAGGACATGACGTCGGCGTAGTCCAGGTAGGCGCCGATCTTGTCGGTCTCCAGCTGGGCGATCTTGTCCTGGCCGCTGGGCAGGGCGGCGGTCAGCAGGAAGCGCTTGCCCTGGGCGGCGCCGAGGGCGTCCAGCTGGGTGCGGAACTCCTTGAGCAGCAGGGTGAAGTCCTGCTTGTCGGCGGGGGAGTAGTGGTTGCCGGTGTGGCCGCCGGCCGAGGCCGGGTACTCCCAGTCGAGGTCGACGCCGTCGAAGATGCCGGCCGCCGAGGCGGGGCCGCCGGAGGCGTCGCCGGCGACGCCGGTCGGCAGGTCGCCCTTGAGGAACATGTCGACGCACGAGGAGACGAACGCCTTGCGGGAGGCGTCGGTCGCGGCGGCGTCGGAGAAGTACTTGGAGTACGTCCAGCCGCCGATGGAGATGGTGAAGCGCAGGTTCGGATACTTGGCCTTGAGCTGGCGCAGCTGGTTGAAGTTGCCCTTGAGGGGCTGGTCCCAGCCGTCGTCGGTGCCGTCGACGCTGTTCGCGGCGGTGTAGCCGTCCTGGTAGTCGGCGTAGGCGTCGCCGGCGCCGTCACCGGCGTTCGGGTTGCTCTCGTTGGCGGAGTCGGAGGCCTTCACCGCCTGGAAGCAGGTGAACTTCGTCGGGTCGATGTTGGCGAACGCGTAGTGGACGACGTCGAGCTTGCCGGCTGCGCCGCTGGTGTCGACGTTCTTCGGGTAGTACGCGTTCTCGTAGATGCCCCACTGGTCGAAGTAGGCCGAGCGGACGGGCTGTTGGGCGGGCGCGTCGGCGGTCGTGGTGGACACCGGCGCGGACTGGGCGGAGGCGTGGCCGCCGGAGTACGCCTGCACGCTGAAGGTGTAGCCGCTGCGGGGGAGCAGCGAGCTGACCGCGACCGAGGTGCCCATCGAGGTGGCGACCAGTTGTCCGTTGGACCACACCTTGTAGGCGACCGGGCCGTCGCCGGAGGGCAGCGTGGAGGGCTGCCAGGTCAGCACGACGGCGTTGGCGGTGACCTTGGTGACGGAGACGCCGGTGGGGGTCGTGACCTTGCCGTCCCCGGCGGGGCCGCTCGCCGTCGCGGTGGCGGTCGGGGTGGGGCTGCCGGTGGCGGTGGCGGTGGCGGTGGCAGTCGGGCTGCCGGTCGCGGTCGGGCTGGTCGAGGCGGTGGGGCTCGTGGACGCCGTCGGGCTCGTGGACGCGGTCGGGCTGGTCGAGGCGGTGGGGCTGCCGGTCGCCGTGGGGCTCGTCGACGAGGTCGGCCCGGACGGGCCGGTCAGCGTGAGGTCGTCGGCGTAGTAGGTGCCGGTGCCGTACCAGCCGTGGGTGAACACGGTCACCGAGCTGGTCGTCGCCCCGGTGGTGAAGCTCGTGCTCAGCCGGCTCCACCCGGTCGCCCCGGGCGTCCAGGTCGAGGAGTTGACGCCGTCTCCGGTGGCGCCGAGGTAGACGTAGCTGCCCTGCACCCAGCCGGACAGCGTGTAGGCGGTGTTCGGCTGGACGGCGACGGTCTGCCGGCACTGCGCGGTGTCCGAGGCCGACGCCGCCCCGCTGAGCGCGTGGGTCCCGCCGTGCGCCGGGGTGGTGACGACCGAGCCGTTCGAGCAGGTCCAGCCGGCCAGGGTGCCGGTCTCGAAGTCGCCGTTGGTCAGCAGGTCGACGGTCGCGGCGGACGCGGGGCCGAGGGTGAGCGCGAGGGCGGCCGTGCCGGTGGTGAGGGTGGCCGCGAGGGCCAGGGCGGTGGCCCGTCTGCGCGGTGCGGCCCGGTGCGCGTCGGCGCGCGCGGGCATGACGCGGTCGTGCATGCGGTGTGTCCTCCGGATGTGTGGGGGTTCCGGCGGTGCGGTGGCCCGGGTGGGCCGTGGGGAGCCGTGCCGGGCGCTGTGGGGGCGCGCGGGCGGGTGGCGCGTGAACTCGGTACCACAGATTGGACTGGACCAATAATCCGCGTCAAGGGTTCGCCGGTCCCGGTCGCGCGCCCGCCGGTCCCGGCCGGAGCCCGATCCGTGGCGTCCAGCGGCCGGACCCTTCCCGGGTGAGGCTTGCGCGGACCGGTAAGTTGACCGGTACCTCGCAGGCCCGCCGAACGGAGGACTCGCCATGGACAGCCAGGACTGGGACGACCGCTACGCCGCGGAGGAGCTGGTGTGGGGCGTCGATCCCAACCTGTGGGTCGTCCGCGAACTGACCGGCCGCGCGCCCGGCCACGCCCTGGACGTCGCCGCCGGCGAGGGCCGCAACGCGATCTGGCTGGCCGGCCAGGGCTGGGACGTCACCGGCCTGGACTTCTCCGCCGTCGCCATCGAGCGCGCCGAACGGCTCACCGCCGAACTGCCCGACGAGGTCGCCGACCGGCTCACCTGGCGCCACGACGACGCCCGCACCTTCGACCCGTCGGCCGCCGGCTACGACCTCGTCCTGGTCGCCTACCTCCAGGTGCCCGCCCGCGACCGGCGTGCCGCCCTGCGCCGCGCGGCCGGCGCGCTCGCCCCCGGCGGCACCCTGCTGGTGATCGGGCACGACCTGCGCAACCTGGCCGAGGGCGTCGGCGGCCCGCAGGACCCGCGCGTCCTGTACGGCCCGGAGGACGTCCTCGCGGACGTCGCCGACCACGGCCTGACCGTCGTCCGGGCGGAGAGCGTCCTGCGTCCGGTCGGCGGCGATCCCGGGCACAAGGGTCAGGACGACGGCCAGAACGGCGGCGGCACCGCCGTCGACCTGCTGGTCCGCCTGGAGCGGGGTGCCGCGTGACCTCTCCGCTCTCCCGCCGCACCCTGCTCACCGGCCTGACCGCGGTCGTGCCCGTGCTGCTCACCGGCTGCTCGTCGAACTCCAAGTCCGACTCCAAGAAGGCGGCCAAGGCCGCGAACGCGACCGCCGCCCGCGCGAGCGATCCCGGCGGCGACGCCTTCGTGATGATCATCCGGCACGGCGAGAAGCCGGACGGCAGCACGCCGGGCCTGGACGAGAACGGCAAGCACGACAGCAAGTCGCTGACCGAGCGCGGCTGGTCCCGGGCGAAGGCGCTGCCCAGGCTGTTCGACCCGCCGGCCACCGGGCTCCGCAAGCCCGCCCGGATCTACGCCGCCTCCGACCAGGGCCCGCTCGCCGGCGCGCACCGGATGCGGCAGACCGTCACCCCGCTGGGCGCCGCGCTCGGCCTGAAGGTCGACATCACCTACGCCGAGTCGCAGGAGACCGAGCTCGCCGGGGCGGTGCTGACGGGCGCCCAGCCGGTGCTCATCAGCTGGGAGCACGGGCGCATCCCGCGGATCGTGGAGGCCCTCGGCGCGACGGGCAGCGGCGCGCCGGCGGTCTGGCCGGACCGCTTCGACCTCGTGTGGGTGTTCTCCCGGACGGCCGGCGGTCCGTGGACGTTCCAGGAGGTGCACCAGCACCTGCTGGACGGCGACTCCTGAGGCCCCGCGGAGGCCGGGGCACCGTCTCTTCATCTCGCGTACACGCGCCTGAGGATCCGTCAACTAGCGTGTCGTGCATGAGGATTCGTGTGCTGATCGCCGCCTCGGCGACCGCCGTGGTGCTGGTCGCCGGATGCAGCGGCGGGCGGGGGGGGGCGCCCCCCGCGCCCCCCCCGCGCCCCCCCCCCCCCCCCCCCCCCCCCCCCGCGGCCCCC
>NZ_JBHWGV010000028.1:28579-40969 GCF_042732955.1 Kitasatospora sp. NPDC059747
GTGGGGGTGTGTGCGCCTCCCGCACGCCCCGCCCGCGGGGGGGGGTCGCGGGGGGGTCTCTGTGGTCTGTGTGGGCGCTCCCCCCCCCCCCCCCCGGCCGGTCCACGGCCGCCGCCGCGCCGCCCACCGGAGGGCCACCCGCCGGAGGGCCGGGCGAGCGCCGGGCCGACGGCGCCGAACTGCTCTACCGGGCGGGCGGGACGAAGAGCGCGCAGAACCCCGCGTTCGCCCCGGACGGCGCCTCCGTGCTGGTCACCGAGTTCGCCGAGGGCTACAACAAGGGCGCAGCCGCCCTCGGCGTGCTCCCCGTGGAGGGCGACCGCACGCTGCGCAAGGTGCTGGAGGACCCGGACAAGGCCGCCGTCAACCTCCCCGGCACCAGCTGGAACGCCGCCGCCGACGCCTTCGCCTTCGCCTTCGCCACCGACCGGGACGGCGGCCACGACGAGGTCTGGACGATGAAGCCGGGCGGCACCCCCGAGCGGGTCACCCGGCACGACGACGGCAGCGGCTTCAACGAGCCGAGCTTCTCCCCGGACGGCGAGTGGATCGTCTTCCAGCAGAGCTGGGAGCCCGAGCACGCGTCAGTCCACGGCGACGGCGCCGAGCAGGACTCGATCTGGAAGGTCCGCCGGAGCGGCGGCGCGCCCGTGCGCCTCGTCGACGGCAAGGGCACGAAGACCGACAACCGGCAGCCGAACTGGTCCCCCAAAGGTGACCGGATCGTCTTCCAGCGCCGTGACGCCGGCAGCGAGAGCTGGGCCCTGTGGACGGTCGGGGCGGACGGCACCGGGCTGCGCCGGGTCACCGACTCGCCCGGGGAGCACACCGATGCGACGTGGTCGCCGGACGGCCGGCACCTGGTCTTCTCGTCCAACGCCGGCACCTTGGCGAACGCGCAGGTCTTCGTGGTGGCGGCGGACGGCGGCGAGCCCGTCCGGGTGACCAGGAACGACGGCTCCTACGACGGAGCGCCGAGCTGGTCCCCGGACGGGAAGTGGATCGCCTTCGAGTCGTCGCCGGGCGGCGAGTCCAACCCGGCGGCGCTGTGGCGGATCCCGGCGCCGAGCCTGTGAACCCGGCCGGTGCTACCGCGTCGAGATCGTGACCAGCGAGTACTGCACGACCGTCAGCGGCACGCTGACCGTCGAGCCGGTGACGGTGTACGGCACCGGCCCGGGCGCCGGGTCGGTGCCGTCCGGGGAGGCGACGGTCACCGAGGCGACGGCGGCGCCCGCGGGCAGGGCGCAGGAGAGCGTGCAATCGGCGGGCGTGGTGCGGAAGTCGGCCTGGGTATCGCCGAAGTTGGTGAAGTTCACGAGGTGGACGACGACGTCGCCGCCGAGCCGGCGGGCCTCCAGGAAGATGCGGCGGTCCCCGGCCAGGGTGACGGCCGGCGGCGCGGACTGCCGTACCGGCGCCAGCAGCCGGTCGGCCGAGGCCTGGTCGTTCCCCGTGAGGTAGCTCAGCCCCGGCAGGGCCTTGACGTACCACGCGGTGCCGGCGCCGTACGCGTTCCGGTTGGTGTCCGGCAGTTCGCCCGCCCGGCTCAGCCCGAGGACGTCGGCGAGCGCGAACTCGGCGCGCCGGGAGCCGAGCCCGTCGAGGCCGGTGGGCTCGGGGCCGGTGATCAGGACGGTGCCGCCGGCTCGGACGTAGTCCCGCAGGACGGCCGCCTCCGGGTCCGAGACGGCCTGGAGGTTGGGCAGCAGCACGACCTTGAACCGGGCGAGGTCGGCGGCCGTCAGCCCGGGGCTCGTCACGGTGTCGAACGGGACGTGCGCGTACACCAGTGCCTTGACGGTGCCGCGGAACTCGCCCAGCCACGGCATCGTCGCGCAGCTCATCGTCGGGTCGCCGCCGCCCCACCAGTCGGTGACCCCGGCCGGGGGATCGACGGTGACGTACATCCCGTTGCCCGCGGTGGGGCCGACGTAGTCCCGCGAGGCGCTGGAGTGGTAGACGCCCACCTGGGCGAGGGAGGCGGCGTCGAAGATGCGCGCCTCGTTGGCCCGGACGAAGGCGTAGACGCGGGTGCGCATCGCCGCGTCCACGCCCTCGTTCTTGTAGGGCGTCCTGACCTCGTAGGGGTTGCAGCCGGTGGCGATCACCTGGGCGAGCACGAGCGAGGCGTCGTCCGGCTGCCAGCCGTAGGAGAAGGCCCACGCGGGCCGGTTGCCGCTGGCGGCGCGGGCGTACTTGTACATCGAGATCAGGCAGGTCCAGTCGGTGGCGGTGGCGTGGCGCATGCCGTCGTAGTTGCCGAGGACGTCCACCTCCCACACCTGGCTGATGCCGGCGTCGGCCTGGCGGAGGTAGGCGCCGTCCAGGCCGATCGTGGTCGCGTAGCGGTAGTCCATCGAGACGGTCTCGGAGAAGACGACCAGGTCGGGGTTGACGGAGCGCGCGGCGGCGGCGATGTCCAGCTGGAACCGGGCGAGGTTGCCGTGGCGCCACTCGACGTAGGCGCGGAAGACCGGGTCGGCGTAGTCGGCTGCCCTCGGCAGGGCGAGCCCGGTGTCGGCCTTGAACGCCGCGGCGCCCCACGTGGAGGCGTCGCACCAGGACAGCACGCCGTCGAAGTAGATCGGCACGTCCGGCCAGATCGCGTCGACGCCGGTCGCGGCGAGGAGCTTGATCCGCTTGAGGTAGTAGTCCCGCCAAGGGGAATTGGGGCTGAGCCAGACGCTCTCGTCGTCCTTGTCGACCCACACCACCACGTTGCCGTAGAAGACGTTCGGCTTGCCGTCGAGGTCGCGCTGGACCCACGCGCCGCCCTCGGCGTTCTTGTAGAAGGACCGGCCCTTGAGGCCGCCGGGGGAGATGACCTCCAGCGAGGGGTAGTACATGACCACTCTCAGGCCGGCGGCGTGCGCGAGGCGGGTGAAGGTCGTGACGTCGGCCATGTGCGCCGCGAACTCGGCGTCGGTGTGCCAGTCGGACAGGATCGTGTCGAGCTCGATCACGCTGACGTTCTGGGCCTTCAGCGCGTCGACGGCCGGCTGCATGTCGGCGGCCTCGTTGAACGTGCCGTCGGCCAGGCGGGCGTGGCGCGCCCACTCGGGCCAGGGCTGCGCCGCGGCGGCCGCACCGGTCGGCACCGGGGCGGCGGTGGGCACGGGCGCGGTGGCCCGGGCCCGGCCGGGCAGCAGCCGGACGGTGGCCAGGGCGCCGCCGGCGCCGAGGCCCGCGCGCAGCAGGCGGCGGCGGCCGATGCGCGGGGCGGCGGTGGGTATTCCTTCGTGCTCGGACATGGTGGTCCCCCAGCAAGGGTCGGCATGGCACGGAAGAAGGCGGGCCGGGAGGCGCCGCCTGCCCCCGTTCGCTCGCGGCCCTCCGCACCCTCCGTAGGCGACCCTAGGGGCCCGTGTCCGGCCCGTCCCGCCCCGGCTCACCGGCTACGCCAGACGTCCGAGCGCGCGCCGCCCGGGGCGGGCGACCCCGATCGCACGCAATCGGCACGCTCTCTCCTCCCCGGGAGGCTTGACACCCGGCGTCGCCGCTGGCTATCGCTCGTCAACTCCTTTGCCTGATGCCAGCGTTGGTGCAGCCCGGTGTCGTCAGCCGGTGTCCAGGTCGCGCCGCCGGAACCCGGCCAGCCCGAGTGCGATCAGTGCCGCCGCGACGAGGGTGAGCACGGCGAGCGGCGTCCAGTCCATGGCCGCCGCGGGCAGCCGCGGCACCTGGCCGAACGGGGAGAGCCGGTCGAGGCCCTCGGGGAACCGCAGCAGCGGCCCGAGGTAGCCGATCACGAAGCCGTACGCGGGCAGCAGCCAGGCCAGCGCGGTGGCCCTGGGCAGCCACCCGTACACGGCCGCGGCGAAGCCCACCGTCACCCACTGGGCGGGCGCGAACGCCAGGGCCGCGCCGGCCAGCCGGAGGAACTCGCCGCCGTCGCCGGTGGAGGCGGCCCCCGCGATCCCGAACCCGGCGCCCGCCGCGAGCAGCACGGCCGTCGAGCCGATCAGCGCCGCCGCGATGTGCCCGCCCAGCCAGCCGGCCCGGGAGACGGCGGTCGCGAGCACCGGTTCGACCCGCCCGGCCGTCTCCTCGGCCCGCGGGCGCAGCATCGCGAGGACGGCGTACACGGCGCCGACGACGGCCACCACGAGCATCGTCAGCGCGGCGAAGGAGTCGGCGAGGCTGTGGCCGCCGAGCCGGGCGAGGGCCTCGCGGATCTGGTCGACGTCCTTGAGCATCGAGTCGGCGTTCCCGAGCAGCGAGCCGTACATCGCCCCGAGGAGCAGGAGGGCCGTCGCGAAGCCGCCGATCAGGCCGCGGTGCAGGCGCAGCGCGAGGCCGAGCGGGGTGCCGAGGGCGGCGCTGCCGGTGGGCGGTCCGGGGCGGGTGGCGCGCAGGCCCGCGCCGACGTCCCGGCGGGTGCTCAGCCCGAACCCGGCCGCGGCGACGGCGGCGGTGAGGGCGAGCGCGGGCAGCAGCGGCCACCAGCGGTCGTCGACGAACGGGTAGGTGCGCTGGAGCCAGCCGATGGGGGAGGCCCAGGCGAGGGCGCTGTCGGCGGCGTCGCCGGCCGCGCGCACCGCGTAGGCGGCGCCGAGCACGGCGAGGGCGAGGCCGGAGGCCGTCCGGGTGTGTGCGGTGGCCTGGGCGGTGACGGCGGTGGCCGCGGCGAAGAGCAGCCCGGCGGTGGCGAGCGCCGCGCCGTAGAGCAGGGCGCCGCCGGTGGTGAGGCCGGGGACGCCGAGTCCGGGCAGCCCGGCGGCGAGCAGGAGGCCGAGGGCGAGGTCGGCGGCGGCGGCGGTGGCGAGCGCGGCGGCCAGGTGGGCGTGCCGGCCGACGGCGGCGGAGCGGACGAGTTCGGCGCGGCCGGTCTCCTCCTCGGCCCGGGTGTGCCGGGTGACGGTCAGGATGCTCATGAGCGCGACGAGGACGACGGTGAGTCCGAGCATCCGGTGGCCGAGCATGGCGCCCCACGTGTAGTCGGCGAGGTAGTGCCGGGGGCCGGTCATGGCGAGGACGGCGGGGTTCGCGGAGGCGTGGCCGATCGAGGCGCGGTCGGCGGCGGTCGGGTAGACCGTGTGCAGGCTGTTGGCGGTGCCGAGGGTGAGCAGGCCGAGGCCGAGCACCCAGGCGGGCAGCCGGACGCGGTCGCGGCGCAGGTCGAAGCGGAGCAGGGCGCCGGTGCCGGCGAACGGGCCGCGGGCGGCGGGGCGGTGCCCGGCGGCGGTGGTGCGGCGGGTGCCGGGGGTCGCGGCGGTGGTGGTCATCGTGCGGCTCCGGCGTCCGCGCCGGGCGCGCCGGGGTGCTCGCCGGCGAGTTCGTCGCCGTAGTGGCGCAGCATGAGCTCCTCCAGCGTGGGCGGGTGGCTGACCAGGCTGCGCAGTCCGGCCTCGGTCAGCCGGCGGACGGCGGCATCGAGTTCGGCGCCGTCCACGGCGAAGCGCACCCGGGCGCCGTCGGTGCGCACGCCGTGCACGCCGGGCAGCGCGTCGAGGCCGGTGACGGGCCGGACGGTCTCGGCCTCGACGGTGGTGCGGGTGAGGTGGCGCAGTTCGCCGAGGGTGCCGCTCTGGACCACCCGGCCGCGCCGGATGATGCTGACGCGGTCGCCCAGCTTCTCGACCTCGTCGAGGACGTGGCTGGAGAGCAGGACCGTCCGGCCCTGGTCCTTGGCCTCGCGGACGACGTCCTGGAAGACGACCTCCATGAGCGGGTCGAGCCCGGAGGTGGGTTCGTCGAGGAGCAGGAGCTCGGCGTCGGAGGCGAGGGCGGCGACGATGGCGACCTTCTGCCGGTTGCCCTTGGAGTAGCTGCGGCCCTTCTTGGTGGGGTCGAGGTCGAAGCGCTCGACGAGCTCGTCGCGCCGGCGGCGGTCGGGGCGGCCGCGCAGCCGGGAGAGGAGGTCGATGGCCTCGCCGCCGGTGAGGCCCGGCCACAGTTCGACGTCGCCCGGCACGTAGGCGAGCCGGCGGTGCAGTTCGACGGCGTCGTGCCAGGGGTCCTTGCCGAGCAGCCGGACGGTGCCGCCGTCCGCGCGCAGCAGGCCGAGCAGGATCCGGATGGTGGTGGACTTCCCGGCGCCGTTGGGGCCGAGGAAGCCGTGCACCTCGCCGGTCTCGACGTCGAGGTCGAGGCCGTCCAGCGCGGTGGTCCGGCCGAAGTCCTTGCGGAGGCCGGAGAGGGCGATTGCCTTCGTCATGTTGTCGAAAGTACCGTAGTTTCAGAAAAACGTGAATATTGGGAAGGCGTTAAAGTTCCCTCGGAAGATCGTCGGAAGATCGACAGCGGATTCGGGACGGTGTGCGGTGGCGGAGCGGGACCAGGAGAAGGCGGACTTCGTCGAGCGGTTCGCGGCCGACCTGGTGGTGGCGGGCATGGCCCGGATGCCCGCGCGGATCTTCTCCTGCCTGATGGCCGAGGAGAGCGGCGTGCTCACCTCCGCCGAGCTCTCCGAGCGGCTGCGGATCAGCCCGGCGGCCGTGTCGGGCGCGATGCGCTACCTGACCCAGGTCGGGCTGGTCTCCAAGGAGCGCGAGCCCGGATCCCGGCGCGACCGCTACCGGGTGCTGAACGACGTCTGGTTCGAGTCGCTGACTCGGCGCGACGAGATCATCATGCGCTGGATCCGGGTGCTCAAGGACGGCGAGTCGGTCGTCGGCGCCGACACCGCGGCGGGGCGGCGGCTCGCCGAGAGTGCCGAGTTCTTCGAGTTCATGATCGACGAGCTGCACGGGATGCTCGGCCGCTGGCGCGTCGAGCGGGCCCGGCGGGCGGCGGCCGGCGAGGGCGCGCACTAGCGCCGAAGGATCCCACAACTACCCACTGCGTGACGGCAGTTCACCCAAGGACACCTCGAACGGCGGTCCGCTGCGCTACCACTGGCCGCATGGACGACGACGTGGTGCCCATTCCCGACCACCTCACCATCCGGGTCACCCACACCGACGACCCGGTCTCCGCCGTGGCCGGCCTGGAGGCGTGGGAGTCGCGCGAACGCTATCCGGACCTGCTCATGATGCCGCCGGTCTTCGGCTCGATCGAGCGCACCCCCGAGGGGGCCTGGCGGATCCTCTGCTTCCACGCGGGCACGCCGCAGGGCGCTCGCGACGACCTCGGGCACGTGTTCCGCTGCTGGGCGCACGGCGAACCCGGCGGCCGGTGGGCCGCCCCCTGGGACATCACCGACGCCGAGCGCGCCGCCTACACCGCCGCGTACGAGCGGCTGGAGTGGGAGAAGCTCGACGAACTGGCCGTCGCCGGGCGGCAGTACCGGGTCTTCCGCGCCGAACAGGTGCTGCGCGGGGGCCCCGAGGGCGTCGAACCGCCGCGCCCCACGGACCCGGACCCGGCGCCGGTCGGCCGGGGGCACCGGGCGCCGTCCCGGGTCGACGGCTACGTGATCGACCCGGCCGCGGCCGTCTCGCTGGTCGACGGCATCGTCCGGCTCGACCTGATGACCCTGGTGCCGAGCGGCCGTTCGATCACCGAGGAGGTCCGCGAGGACGCCAGGCAGGCCTCCGCGCTTCACCCGAACGTGTTCGTGCTGCCCGTGCACTGCGCCGTCGCCGAACGGCGTGACGGGCGCTGGGGCCCGATGACCGGTGCCTGCGAAACACCGCAGGCCGCCCGCGACACCCTGGCCGCCTACCTGCGCGAGTTCGCGCCGATGACCGACCCCGGTCTGGGCGAGGACGAACTCGCCGCCTACGCCGCCGCGGCCGACCGGCTGGACGCACTGCGGGCCAACACCGTCGAGGCCGCCGGGCGCCGCTTCCAACTGGTGCGCGTCGAACCGGTGGTGCGGCTCGGCCCGGACGGCCCGGAGCAGCCGCGCCCGTCGGACCCCGACCCGGACCCGCCGATCATGGTCCAGGAGGCCCGCGACCGCGCGGCGGGGCTGCTGCCCGAGGACGAGCAGGGCTGAACCGGGCGCGCAGTTTTGCCGGGGTGGAGGGGAACCCCCGTCCCCCCTCCACCGCCGGAGACCGTGGTCAGGTGCGGTGCCGGCCACCCGGAGCCCGTGGGGTGGCTGCGGGTGGCCGGCGGCGCATGCAATGCGCGCATGCGGCACCTTCGCCCGCCGACCGGACGGAGCCGGGACCTGCCCCCGTGTCGCGGCGGGACGGCCCCCGTGTACTGCCCGTCCACGCCTTGCAGGTCCTCACCGTCCGGTGCGGCGTCGCGACCGATCGTGCATACACGGACCCCGGTCTGTCAAGGATGCTTGATGAGAACGCCGTTCAGCCGACTTCTCGTCACGTATGATTGACGACGCTGGACCCGACACCGCGAAGGAGTGCACAGGAAGATGGCCGAGGACACCGCGGCTCACCGCCGGACCATCGCGGAGCGACTCACGCACCTCATGAGCACCGGACACCCCGACGGCACCGGCCCGCGGGACTACCACGCGGTGGAGCAGGCCAGCCAGGAGTACGCGGAGCGGTACCCCGGCAGCCCCACGATCAGCCGTCAGACGGTGCACAACCTGCGCAACGAGCGGGTCGCGAACCCGGGCATCAACAGCCTGACCGCGCTGGCGAACGTCTACCGCGTGCCGATCTCGTACTTCCTCTCCGAGGGGGAGGCCGCCGGCGGCACGCCCGCACCGGACCCGGACATGGTGCTCCAGCGCCTCGACGGCATCCTCAAGGTGCTGCAGCCCGACACCGCCGCGGCCCTCGACGACGACGCCCGCGTCGCCGTCCTGACCGCCAGGAACTGCCCGATCGGCCGCGACGCCCTCGACGGCCTGCGGGCCGGCCGGTGGGACGAGCGGCTGCGCCTGCCGCTGGACGAACTCGCCGCCAGGATCAGCCTCCCGGCCGGGTACTTCGTCGACCACCGCATCCCCGCCGCGGACCCCAACGACCTGCTGCTGCTGGGCGCGCTGAAGGCCCAGGGGGCCAGAGGCATCGCCCTGCGCCAGGTCGCGGGGCTGCCCGAGGACGCCTTCCAGGCCCTGTCGCCCATGCTGGACCTCCTGAGCAAGGCCGATCCGCGCCGGCGCATGTGAACGGGACCCGCCCGGCGGGAGCGGGCGGGCCGATTCGTTAGGCTCCCCTCCACGCGGTCCTCGACCGAGCGGCCAGGGGGAGCCCGATCAGCGTCCGGGGGATGGCGTGCCGTTTGTCCGATGGAAGCAGAACGAACGCCTCTGGGGGCCGGAGTTGAACGACAAGGACCTGCGAAAACACTGCGCGGACGTGGTGGCCCGGATCGACCTCCCGAGCCCCTTCAGCATCAACTCGCTCGTCGACAGCGTCGAGCGGCAGCGCGGCCGCGGGATCTCGCTCGTCCCGATCCCCCTGCCGGTCCGCCAGGGCAGCCCCTGCGGCCTGTGGGTGGCCACCGACGACGTCGACTACGTCCTCTACCTCGCGGACACCAGCCGGGCCCACCAGGAACACATCGTCATGCACGAGCTCGGCCACATGCTGCTCGGCCACGGCTTCAGCGAGGCCGACCAGGACGAGGCCGCCCGGCTCCTGATGCCCACCCTCGACCCGCGCTTCGTGCAGTCCGTCCTCGCCCGCTCCGTCTACACCTCGCAGGAGGAACGGGCCGCCGAGTACGTCGCCTCCCTCCTCCCGCTGCGGGCCGGCCGCGCGCCCTCCCGCACCAGGCAGGAGGCCGTCAGCCCCGGGATGGCCAACCTCGTCCGGCACATCGGCGCGGCCCTGGAGCGCAATTCGCGCTAAGGTCGAGCCCCGTGCTGCTGCTCACCGTCGTCTACGCCGTACTCGCGGTCATCACCTGGACCGCTTTCTTCTACAAGGTCCGCGACCTCGTGCGCGACTGGCGCAACAGGGAACTCCAGATCCTGTGCCTGTCGATCGCCACGTTCGCCGCGCCGTTCGTCCTGG
The DNA here is from genome assembly GCF_042732955.1 of Kitasatospora sp. NPDC059747. NCBI lineage: Bacteria > Bacillati > Actinomycetota > Actinomycetes > Kitasatosporales > Streptomycetaceae > Kitasatospora > Kitasatospora sp. NPDC059747. The sequence goes on from NZ_JBHWGV010000028.1 coordinate 38,407, forward strand.
CCTCGCCCCACGTCTACATGGGGATCGACCGCCTCCTCGGCGTGCCGAACATCGCGACCCTGATCATCTACGTCTGCGTGGCGGTGTGCGTCTCCGGGTTCATCGCCCTGCTGGTGTCCTGGTCCTCGGCCCAGAGCGGGATGAGGGTCCGTCACTGGCTGGGCGTGGGCTACTCGCTGACGACCATCGCCGCCATGGCCGTCCTCTTCTTCCTCGGCAACGTCGACGGCGTCGAACACCCGGTGGACTTCGACGTCACCTTCGCCGATGTGCCCTACATCTCGGTCTTCCTGCTCGGCTACCAACTCCTCTTCACCACCAGCATGGTGATGCTCATCGTGCTGTGCCGCCGCTACGCCGCGGCGGTCGACCGCCCGTGGCTGCGCCGGGGCCTGCGCACCGTCGCCCTCGGCGCGTTCTTCGGCCTCGGCTACGGCGTGCCCAAGATCCTCAACATGCTCTGGGACCAGGTCGCCACCTCGCCCCTGCACACCGTCAGCAGCATCGGCGCCCCGCTGTCCGCCAGCGTCTCGGCCCTGCTGTTCTCCGTCGGCTTCACCATGCCCGCGTGGGGCGAGGGACTGGACCGCCTGCGCGAGATCGCGGTCTCCTACCGCGCGTACAAGCGCCTCTACCCGCTCTGGCACGACCTCGCGACCGCCTTCCCGGAGCTCGTCCTCCTCCCGTCGAACGACCGTCGGCAGCCGTGGTCCGCCAAGGCGCTGCTCGCCCGGCCGGCCATCGGGATCCGCGAGGGCCGGATGACGCTCTCGCCCCGCGGCGGCCGGCAGCGGGACGACCAGCAGGCCGACGGCCTCCAGGACCTCGACCTGCTCGTGGCCCGCCAGCGGGTGGAGATCCGCGACGCCCAGCTCCGGCTGCGCCCCTACTACACGGACACGGCGGCGAACGCGGCGCGGGACCTCGCCCGGGAGCGGGACCTCGCACCCGACGAGGTCGAGGCCGCCGTGGAGGCCGCCCAGGTGAGCGTGGCCCTGCGGACGCACGCCGCCGGGGCTCCCGTGCCGCCCCCGGCCCCCGGCCGCCACGAGCCCGCGGCCGTCGACCCGGCCGAGGAGGTCGCCTTCCTGGTCAAGGTCGCGGTCGCCTACCGGACCTCTCCGATAGTCGCCGCCGTCACCGAACGCTTCGGTGCCGCAGGCTCGTTCGACGCCGGGGTCACCGCCTCATGACGGACGCCGGCCTGCCCTCCGACGGGACGCTGTTCGACGGAACGCTGCTGACCGACCCGCACGCGGGCTACGCGCACCTGCGCACGGCCTGCCCGGTCGTCCGCACGACGACGCCGGACGGTGCGCCGGTGTGGCTCGTCACCCGCTACGAGGACGTGCGCGCGGGGCTCGCCGACCCGCGGCTGTCGCTGAGCAAGGCGACGTCCACCAGCAGCGGCACGCACGGCGCCTCGATGCCGTCGGCGCTCGACGCGCACCTGCTCAACATGGACCCGCCCGACCACACCCGGGTCCGCCGCCTGGTCGCGCCCGCCTTCACCGCCCGCAGCGTCGCCCGGCTGCGACCGGCGATCGAGCGCCGCACAGCGGAGCTCCTCGACCGCTTCCAGGGCGGTTCGGCCGACGTCATGGGGGACTTCGCGACGCCCTTGGCGCTCACGGTGATCTGCGACGTGCTCGGCATCGCGGAGGAGGACCGCCGGGACTTCCGGACGTGGACGGACGCCCTGCGCTCGCCCGCCCCGGACGCGGCGCTCGCCTCCCGCCGGGCCCTGAAGGACATGCACCGCTACCTGGTCGGCCTGATCGCCGGCAAGCGGGAGCGGCCCGGCGACGACCTGCTCACGCAGATGGTGTCGGCCCACGAGGACGGCGACCGGCTCTCCGAGCCCGAGCTCGTGGCCCTCGCCTTCCTCCTCCTGTTCGCCGGGTACGACAACAGCGCGAACCTCGTCGGCAACGCCGTCCTGGCGCTCCTGACCCACGAGGAGGCGCTGACCGCCCTGCGGTCGGGCGGTCTCGCCGTCGGCCGGGTGGTCGACGAGGTCATGAGGTGGAACAGCCCGTCCATGCTGGCCTCCCGGCGCTTCGCCCGGGAGGACCTCGACATCGGCGGTGTCCGGATCGCCACCGGGGAGCGGATCTGGATGTCCCTCACCTCGGCCAACCGGGATCCGCAGCAGTTCGACGACCCCGGCCGGTTCGACCCGGGCCGTTTCGACCCCGGCCGGTTCGATCCCGCCCGGCACGACGCCGGCCGTTTCGATCCCGCCCGGCACGACGCCGGCCGGCCCGAGGGCGGGCACCTCGGCTTCGGCCACGGCATCCACCACTGCCTCGGCTCGGCGCTCGCCCGCCTGGAGGCCGGGATCGCCGTCGAGGCGCTCGTCCGGCGCTTCCCGTCCCTGCGCGCGGCGGACCCGGACGCGGCCGTCACGTGGTGCGAGTCCTTCCGCAACCGGGGGCCGCTCGCACTGCCCGTCACCTGGTGACCGTTACCTGGTGACCGTTGGCGGTGCACGACAGCGCGTCGCCCCCCCGCGGTGGGACCCCGGCGGGGGGGGGGGGGGGGGGGGGGGGGGGGGGGGGGG
>NZ_JBHWGV010000028.1:40979-74388 GCF_042732955.1 Kitasatospora sp. NPDC059747
GCCCCGCCCAGTGGGAACCCGGCGGGGCGAAGCGCTGTCGACGGCTGTTCCCGCCTCAGTGGCCGGACGGGGCCGCCGAGGGGGAGACACCCGCGCTCGGCGTCGTCGTCGGCGCGGCGTTTGGGGTGGTGGTGGCGGTCGGCGTCGCGGTGGCGCAGCCGGGGGCCGTCGGGGTCGCGCCCGGGGTGGGCGTGCCGCTCGGCGTGGCCGTCGGGGACGGGGTGCCGGTGGGCGTCGCGGTGGCCGTCGTGGTGGGCGTCGCCGTGGCCGTCGGGGACGGGCAGGCGGTGGGGGTGCCCGTGGGCGTGGGCGTGCCGGTCGGGGTCGCCGTGGCCGTCGCCGTGGCCGTCGGGGACGGGCTGCCGCTCGGGGTGGCGGACGGCGAGGGCGAGCCGCTGGGCGTCGGCCGCGGGTCCGCCGTGGGCGTCGGCTGCCCGGTCGGGTTGGGCTGCCCGGTCGGGTTGGGCTGGCCGGTGGGGTTCGGCTGGCCCGTCGGGTTCGGCTGGCCCGTCGGGTTCGGGGTCGGCGGGACGGGCGTGGGCGGCTGCGCGCTCGGCGAGGGCTGGGGCTGCGGCTGGACCGGCGTCGTGCCGGGCGTCGTCCCGGTGCCGGTGCCGGTGCCGGTGGTGGTGCCCGTGCCCGGCAGCGGGAACAGCGGGAGGGACGGTAGCGGCGGGAGGAGCGGCAGCAGCGGGGCCGGCCGGTCCGGGGAGGTCGTGACGGTGCCGCTGCCGAAGTGGGCCATCCAGTTCTTGACGGTCCGCAGGTACTCGCCCGAGTAGTTGTAGCTCAGGATCGCCCGGTCGAGCTGCGCCGGGTCGGCGAGGTCGCGGCCGTTGGCGCACAGGTAGCGGCCGGCCGCCTCGGCGGCGTCGAAGATGTTGTTCGGGTCGGCCTTGCCCTTGCCCTGGGTGTCGACGCCCCAGGTCGCCCAGGTGGACGGGATGAACTGCATCGGCCCGACCGCGCGGTCCCAGCGGGTGTCGCCGTCGAAGCGGCCGCCGTCGGTGTCGGCGATCGCGGCGTTGCCGCCGGTGCCGTCGAGCACCGGGCCGAGGATCGGGCGCAGCGTCGTGCCGACGGCGTCCACCTGGCCGCCGTCGGCCTGGCCGGACTCGACCTGGCCGATGCCGGCGAGCAGTTGCCAGGGCAGGTGGCAGCCGGGGGAGCGGGTGGCGAGCGAGGCCTCGGCCTGCTTGTAGGCGGCGAAGACGGTCGCCGGCAGCGAGGCGTCGGTGGCGGCGAACGGGCCGGCCCCGGGCACGCCGGGGATCGCGCCGGGCGGCTGGGGCAGCGGGACGGTGCCGCCGCCGTCGGCGGGCGAACCGGTGCCGAGGCCGGGGATCGTCGGGCCGCCCGGGGTGCCGGGGGCGGTGGACGCGGCGCTGTCGCCGGACTGCGTGGTCACGGAGTCGGCGGCGGCGACCGGGGCCAGCCCGAGGCTGGTCATCTGGGAGCCGGTCAGGGCCGCGAGCGCGGTGAACGCCGCCGCCGTCCCGGTGACCCGCTTGCTCAGCCGCACCTTTCGCCCGTTGTCCGCGCTGACGAACCTCGCCGTCATGCCGTGCCCCTCCCCGTGTGCCTGTCCGATCGTCCCGCTCAACGGACGGGTGGTCATCATCGTGCCTGCCGGTCCATGCCAATCCCGTCCCCGGGATGATTAGTATCACGACGATCCGACCGCACCCGAGTGTCCGGCGGGCGTCCGAGGACGCTCCGCCGCGTTAACGTCGCACGTCCCGGGCACGGCGCGGCAGTTGGCAGCGGCCCGGTCGTGCGCGCACCGGTGCCGAGCCGGCGCACCCGTCGGGCGGACCGGCGGTCCGGGGCACGGGGTGGTGCGTGCGCGGCCTTCCGAGCGCCCCGGCGCCGCCCGCGGGCCACCCCTCTGACCAGCCGGGATCGCGGCCGGCCGGGGGCCGTTCTCTACCAGGACGGGCGTCCCGGCGCCAGTCCGCGGCCCCAACTGGTCCCTGGACGGGTGATGTTGTGATGAAAGTGGGCATGCCAGGAGAGCCGGACCGGCATGCTGTGCCCCGTGACCGTGCGGACAGAGGCGCAGATATGGACGGAGGCCCCGATCGTGAGCGCGAACCTGCCGGAGGCCGTCGCCGAGGGGCCGGTCCTGCCGGCTCCCCCGAGAGTGGTGGACGACCTGGCCCGGGACCTGAGCCAGGCGGCGGCCGCCGTCCGGGCGGTGTCGCGGACCGGCCGCAGCGGGGGCGACGTCGCCGTGGCCGCGTACACCGCCGTGGTGTGCACCGGCCGTTCGGCGGCGCGGGCGCTGGAGGAGGCCGCCGCGTGGTGCCGTCAGGCGCCCGGGGCGGAGGTGCACTCGCTGGCCTGGGCCCGGGTGCCGGGGCACCGCGACGACGTCTACGAGTACCGCGTCACGCTGGCCGTCAGCTTCCCCGACGAGGAGACGGGGGAGCACTGCGGAGACACTCACCACGCCCGGCGGTGAACCCGTACGATGACGGCCATGAGCCCTGTGGATGCGAACGATCCGACGAACTCTTCATCCGCTTTTTCTCCGTCGCCCGCCGAGTCCGCCACGGAGCCCGCTCCCGAGTCCGCTGCCGAGCCGCGTGAACTCTCCACCGCGGCCGCCGTCTGCGCCACCGTCCTCAGCATCGTCGCCGGTGCGGCCGTGCTGCTGGCGTTCTTCCACTGGCTGGGCTGGAGCATCCCGGTGGTCGGGGTGCTCGTCGCCAAGCTCGGGATCAAGCTCGCCGTCGGCGGGGTGGCCGGGATCGCCGCCGGGGCCGCCTGGCTGCGCACGCGCAGGGGCACCGACCGGACGTGACGTCCGGCCGGCGCCGCGCCGGGGGCGGCGGGGATCAACCCGCCTGCGGGGAGGGGCAGGTCAGGTCGTGCTCGGGTGCCCGGCCGTCCAGCAGGTAGCGCTCGACGACTCCGGTCACGCAGGTGTTGGCGGTGGGGTACTGGCCGTGGTCGCCGTTGCCGGTGACGGTGACCAGCCGTGAGCCCCGCAGCGCGCGGTGGGCGCCGAGGGCGGCCTCGTAGTACGTCGCCGGGTCGTGCACCGAGTTGAGCATGACGGTCGGCGGCAGGTTCGCGCCCGTCACCTTCACGTGCGGGGCGTGGGTCTTGGGCCAGGACGCGCAGACGGCGCTGAAGGCCAGCGTCCGGGCGCCCGCGAGCGGGTAGCGGGCGGTGTTCTCGGCGCCGCGCTCGACCCAGGTGTCCAGGTCCCTGGTCCACGGGGTGTCGGAGCACGTCACGGAGAAGTACTCGGCGAGGAACTCCGGGCTGAGGTAGTGGCCGAACACCTGGCCTGCCATGTCCTTGGCCGCGGCGTCCGCGCCGTCCCAGTTGTCGACGGCCGCCAGCCCCTGTGCGAGGTAGGGGAAGTTCTCCTCCTCGTAGATCGCGCCGATCGCGCCGTTGTCGAGCTGGTTCGGGCCGATCGTCACCGACCCCGCGACGATCGGGCTGTCGTGCAGCGCCGCGCGCCGCTTCTCCCAGCGGTCCTTGACCTCCTGCGGCGTCGAGCCGAGGTGGTAGGTGCTGTCGCGGGCCGCGAGCCACGGCACGAAGTCCTCGTCGAACCGCCGCTGGAAGCTCATCGGCTGGCCGAGCTCGAAGTCCTCCCAGGTGCCCTCGAAGCCGATGTTGCTGTCCAGCACCATCCGCTCGACCCGGTGCGGGAACAGCGTCCCGTAGTAGGCGCCGATCATCGAGGCGTAGGACGGCCCGAAGTAGCTGATCCTCCGCTCGCCGAGCAGCGAGCGGAACAGGTCGAGGTCGTGGACGGTCTGCTCGGTGGTCAGGTAGGGGAGCAGGTCCCCGCTGTGCTCCTCGCACGCGGCCACGAGGGCCTGGGCGTTGGAGACGACGCGGTCGACCGCCTCGGGGGACTGGTCGCGGTAGTCGCCCGCCATGAACTCCTGGAACTGCTCCGGGCTCTGGCACTGCGCCCGGGTGCTGCGCCCGACCCCGCGCTGGTCGAAGCTCACGATGTCGTAGGCGGCACCGACCTTCGGGGCCTTGGTGGCGAGGCCGGCCGGGCGCAGCAGGCCCGAGGCGCCGGGGCCGCCGGCGGCCATGAGGAGGGTGCCCTGGCGGTGGGCGGGGTCGCCGGCGCGGTGGCGGGAGACGGCGATGGAGAGGTCGGCCCCGGCGTCCGGGTGGTGCCAGTCGCGCGGGACGGTCATCGTGGCGCACTCCAGGGCGGGCTGCCCGTCGCACGGCTTCCAGTCGAGCTGCTGCTGGGCGTAGCGGGCCGGGACGCTCACGGCGTCGCCCGGGTCCCGGGCGTCGTCCGGGGCGGCACTGGCGGTGGCGGGCAGTGCGAGCCCGGCCACCACGGCGGCGGCCACGGCGATGGCGGCGCGGCGGGTGCGGGAGGCGGCGGGCTTCGGGGCGGCGACGGTGTCGGTGGCTGTCTTCACGTGGAAAATCCTGTCGGACCGGCGGCTGACGGGCGATCACGTGGGCATCCGTTTCCGGGGTGGTGCCAGCTACACCTCCGTGCGGGGGCCGGCCCCCGGTCCGTCGTGCGGGGCGGACCGGGGAGCGGGCGTCGGATCAGTACGCCGCGGTGAAGCGGGTGCGGCGGTGGGCGGGGGTCTCGGCCTCGTCGAGGAGGGCGATGGCGAGGTCCTCCATCGAGATCGCGGAGTCGCCGTCGGCGTCCACGAGCAGTTCGTCGCGCCCGAGGCGGAACCGGCCGGTGCGGGTGCCGGGTTCGAGCAGGGCGGCCGGGCTCAGGTAGGTCCAGTCGACCTGCTCGTCGGCGCGGTAGAGCGCGAGCTGCTCGCCGCAGGCGAGGGCGATGGGGAGGATCGCGGCGGGGAAGCCCGGGGTGTCGACGAGGAGGGTGCCGCCGGTCCCGGGGACGGTGAGGCTGCCCGCGCCGCCGACGGCGAGCAGGCGCACGTCCGTCCCGGCGAGGCCGGCCAGCAGGCCCTTGGTGGCGACGGCGAGTTCGCCCTCGCTGCCCGGCGCGGGGCGGGTGGTGGTGATCACGACGTCCTGGCCGGCCGCGAGCCGCGCCACGTCCTCGGCGTCGCGGGCGTCGCCGACGGCTGTCGCCGCGGTGGCGGGCAGCCCGTGCGGCTTGCCCGGGTCGCGGACGACGGCGGTGACCTCGTGGCCGCGGGCGAGCGCCTCGGCGACGACCCGGCTGCCGACGTTGCCGGTCGAGCCGAACACGGTGATGCGCATGGGGATTTCTCCTTCGAAGGGGTGGCGGGATCAGACGTTCTCGTGGACGGACGGCTTCGGTGCCGGCCTGCGTCGCGGCGGTGGTGCGCGGGCGCTGCCGCTGGGCCGCGACCAGCGAGCCCAGGACGACGAGCGCGCCGAGGACCTGCAACGGCGTGAGGTCCTGTCCGAGGACGAGCCAGCCGAGCGCGGTGGCGACCACCGGGCTGAGCAGGGCCAGGAAGGACACCGAGTTCGGCGGCAGCGCCCGCAGCCCGCGGAACCACAGCACGTACGTCAGGGCCGCGCCGACCAGGCTGAGGTAGAGGTAGCCGAGCACATTGGTGCCCGTCAGGTGGGACGGCGGGGCGCCCTCGACGACCAGGGCGGCCGGGACGAGCAGCAGCCCGCCGGCGGTGAGCTGCCACCCGGTCGTCGCGAGCACCGGCGCGGGGGAGACCCAGCGCTTGGCGAGGACGAGGCCGGCGGCCATGACCACCGCGCTGCCGACCGCGGCGGCCAGGCCGACCGCGTCGAGCCGGGCGCCGGCCCGCAGCACGAGCAGGCTGACGCCCGCGACCCCGGCGATGCCGGACAGCACGGTGCGCAGCGTGATCCGCTCGCCCAGCAGCGCCGCCGAAAGCGCGGCGGTGACGAGCGGCTGGACGGCGCCGACGGTCGCGGCGATGCCGCCGGGCAGGCGGTAGGCGGCGACGAACAGCAGGGCCTGGAACAGCGCGATGTTGAGCGCGCCGAGGACGAGCGCCCGCCACCACCAGTCGCCCCGGGGCAGCCTGCGGGTGAGGGCGACGAGCAGGAGCCCGGCGGGCAGGCAGCGCAGGACGCCGGCGAGCAGCGGCCGGTCGGGCGGCAGGAGTTCGGTGGTGACGAGGTAGGTCGAGCCCCAGACGGCCGGGGCCAGTGCGGTCGGCAGCACGATGCCGAGTCGATGTCTTAGCACTAAGCCAATGTATCTCAGTGCTAAGACATTTCTTGGCGCTCCGGTGCCGTGAGGTGGCTCACAGTTACCTCACCGCTAAGGAATCACGGGGTCGATCCCCTACCCTGGACCCGTGGCAGATCATGTGGACCGCGTCGTCGCGCAGTGGGGCGCCGAGCGCCCCGACCTGGACGTCTCCCCGATGGAGGTGTTCGGCCGGCTCAAGCGCCTCTTCCGGCTGGTGGACGCGGAACTCAACCGCACCTTCGGCGAACACGGCCTGGACGCGGCCTCCTTCGACGTCCTCGCCACCCTGCGCCGCAGCGGCCCGCCCTACCGGCTCACCCCCACCGGCCTCATGCAGTCCGCCATGGTCACCTCCGGCGCCATCACCCAGCGCCTCGACCGCCTGGAGGCCCGCGGCCTGGTCACCCGCACCCGCAGCGACCAGGACGGCCGCAGCCGCGAGGTAGCCCTCACCTCCGAGGGCCACGACCTCATCGACCGCGCGCTGCCGGCCCACCTCGCCACCGAGTACCGCATGCTCGCCGGCCTCGACGAGGAGCAGACCGCCGCCCTCGTCGACGCCATGCGCACGCTCCTCGCCTTCCTCGGCGACAGCGCGGAGTGACGGGCCCTAAGGTGTCGCCGTGAGCTTTCATCTGGTGGTGGGATACGGGCCCGCGGGGGCGGCCACGGCGCGGCTGCTGGCCGGGCGTGGGCACGAGGTACGCGTCGTCACCCGGTCGGGGCGGCCCGCCGAACCCGGCATCGAGCACCTCGCGCTGGACGCCTCCGACCCCGCCCGGCTGACCGAGGCCGCGCGCGGCGCCGTCGCCGTCCACGGCTGCGCCGCGCCGCCCCTGCACCGCTGGGCCGCCGAACTGCCGCCGCTGGCCGACGCGCTGTGCGCCGCGGCCGAGGCGAGCGGCGCGGTGCTCGTCCTGCTCGGCAACCTGTACGGCTACGGCCCGGTGGACGGCCCCCTCACCGAAGACCTGCCGCTCGCCGCGACCGGCCGCAAGGGCCGGGTGCGGGCACAGGTCTGGGAGCGGGCGCGGGCGCTGCACGAGGCGGGCCGGATCCGGGCCGTCGAGGTCCGTGCCGCCGACTTCTTCGGCCCCGGCGTGACGGACCGCGGCCACCTCGCCGCCCGCGTCGTGCCCCGCGTCCTGGCCGGCCGCCCCGTCGCGGTCCTCGGCGACCCGGACGCGCCGCACAGCTGGACCTACCTGCCCGACGTGGCCGCCGCCCTGGCCGAGGCCGCCGACGACGAACGCGCGTGGGGCCGGGCCTGGCACGTCCCGACGGTCCCGCCGGCGTCGGCCCGCGCGATGGTGGCCGGCCTCGCGGAAGCGGCGGGCACCGGCCCGGTCGCCGTCCGCCGCACACCCCCGGCCGTCCTCGCCCTCGGCTCCCTCGTCTCCCCGCTGCTGCGCGAACTGCGGGAGACGCTCTACCAGTTCGACCGTCCGTTCGTGATGGACTCCTCCGCCCACGAGTCCACGTTCACCCTGCGCGCCACCCCGCTGGAGGAGCAGTTCCGCGCGACCGTCGAATGGTGGCGCGGGCGGCGCTGAGTCAGGGCTTCACCGCCACCGCCTTGAAGAACGTGTAGTGGAACGTCCCGCCCGGGTCCGCCGCGCGGCGCAGGGCGGCGATGCCCTCGTCGAACGCGGCGGGCGTGGCGAGGCCGGCGGACAGGGCGTCGTCGCGGACGGACTCGACCATGGCGACGAAGGTGCGGCGCGTGAAGCCCTCGACGAGGGACGGGCGGGACGCGTCGGCGTACACCGTGCGCGGGCGGACGGTGACGTCGGAGAAGCCGGCCGCGGTCAGGAGCGGGTGCAGGCGGCGGCCGACCAGGGCGTCGCCGCCCGCGTCGGACTGGAGGCGGACGAGGTGGCCGACGGCGGCGCGGGCGGCCGGACTGTCCGGGTGGAAGAAGGCCGAGCCGTGGTCGCCCTCGATCACCGTGATCGTGCCGCCCGGGCGCAGCACGCGCCGCAGGGCGGCCAGGCCGGCCGCCGGGTCGGCCAGGTGCTCCAGGACGAAGCACAGGAAGACGTGGTCGAACGTGCCGTCCGGGAAGGGCAGTTCGTGCAGGTCGCCGTGGTGCCAGGCGACCTCGGCGGCGGGCGCGTGTGCCGCCACCCGGGCCTGCGCGCGGGCCAGGGACTCGGCCGAGATGTCGGCCGCCGTCAGCCGTACGCCGGGGCTGGCTGCCAGCAGGTGCACGGTCTGCGCGCCCACCCCGCAGCCCGCTTCCAGGACCCGGCTCCCGGGCGGGTACGCGGTGCCCGCGTGGAGCAGGTCGGCGAGGGTGTTCGCCTGGTCGTCGAGGCGGCGGGCCTCGGTGTCGGAGTAGCCGTGGACGTAGGGGCCGTCGTGCGGGGCGGTCTCGGTGGTCATGGCCTCAACCTTCGGCCCACAATGGCCCGGTGAACAGGTCCATAGGTGACGCTCCCGACCGGTCCAAAGAGTCCGGAGCCGCCGACCCCGGCGCCGACTTCCTCCAGCTCGACACCGCCGAGGCCCCACCCGGCGGACTCACCGACTGGCTCGCCCACCGCCTGCGCGAGGCGGTCGCCGACGGCCGCCTCCCGGTCGGTGACCGGCTGCCCGCGACCCGCGTGCTCGCGGCCGAACTCGGCGTCTCCCGAGGGGTGGTGACCGACGCCTACCGGCGCCTCGCCGAGGAGGGACAGGTCGCCGGACGGGGGAGGGGAGGCACCGTCGTCGTCGCGGCCCCCGCGCCGCCCGTGCCGGCACCGCCCGCCGCCCGCCCGGAACCCCCGCTGTTCCGCCCCGATCCCGGGCCCGAGGTGTTCGACGCCCTGCGCGCCGCCCCCGCCCGGATCGACCTCTCGCCCGGCCGCCCGGACCTCGCCGCCTTCCCCCGCGCCGCCTGGCTGCGCGCCGAACGCGCCGTCCTCGACGGCCTGTCCGCCCACGACCTCGGCTACGGCGACCCGCGCGGCACGCCGGAGCTGCGCCGGGCCGTCGCGCACTGGCTCGCCCGCAACCGCGGCGTCCGCGCCGACCCCGACGAGGTCCTGATCACCGCCGGCACCGCCCAGGCCCTCGCCCTGACCGGCCAGGCGCTCGGCCGGGCGGGCATCACCGAGGTCGCCGCCGAGGACCCGGGCTCGCTCGGCGCCCGCCAGCACCTCGCCCACTGGCTCGCCGCGACCCCGCCCGTCCCGGTCGACGCCGACGGCGTCCGGGTCGACGCGCTGCGCGCCACCGGCGCCCCCGCCGTCCTGCTCACCCCCGCCCACCAGTACCCGACCGGCGTGGTCCTCAGCGGGGAGCGGCGGCGCGAACTCCTGCGCTGGGCGGGCGAGGGCGGGCTCGTCATCGAGGACGACTACGACGCCGAGCACCGACACGACCGCCCGCCGGTGCCCGCCCTGCGTGCCGCCCTCCCGGACCGCGTCCTGTACGCGGGCAGCGTCTCCAAGCTGCTCGCGCCCGCCCTGCGCACCGGTTGGCTCCTCGTGCCGCCCCGCTTCCGCGAGGACGTCCTCGCCGCCAAGCGCTACGCCGACCTTGGCAACCCCGTCCTGCCGCAGCTCGTCCTCGCCCGGGTGATGGAGTCCGGCGCGCTCGAACGCCACCTGCGGCTGCTGCGCCGCCGCCACCGCCGCCGGCGGGACGCGATGATCGCCGCCGTCCGCGAGCACCTCCCCGGCGCCACCGTGCACGGCGCCGCGGCCGGGCTGCACCTGATGCTCACGCTCCCGGCGGACCTCGGCTGCACCGACACCGAGCTGGCGACGGCGGCGCTCGCGCACGGGGTCAAGGTGCAGCCGCTGTCGTGGCACGCGCGACTGCCGTACGCGCAGGGGCTGGTCCTCGGGTACGCGGCCGGTGCGCCGGGCGAGATCGCGGAGGGGGTGGCGGTGCTGGGGCGGCTGGTGCGCCGGTCGGGGTAGCCGAGGGTGCCGGTGGCGCTTGTGTCCGGCTCTCGGTGGAGCGTTTCAGGGTCTCGGCGAGGGCGGCGCCGGGGGTGCGGCCGATGAGTGCGGTGACGGTGCGGGTCAGGTGGGCCTGGTCGGCGAACCCGGCCTCGGCCGCGGCGGTCGCCAGGCCCGCGGCGCCGCTGTGCACCATCGCCTCGCGGGTGCGGTGCCAGCGGCGCAGGCCGGCCAGCGGGCAGCCGGCGGCTTCGGCCGACAGCTGCCGCAGGCGGCGCGGGGAGACGCCGACCCGTTCCGCGACGGCGGCCAGGTCCGTTCCGGTGCGCAGCAGGTCGACGGCCCGCCGGAAGCGGGGGTCGACGGCCGCGGGCGGCCCGAAGAGACCGTGGACGGCGCGGCGCACGGCGTGGAGCTCGAAGCCGCCGTCGACCGCGGCCAGCAGTGTGCCGACCTGTGCACGGTCGAGTTCGTGGACGCGGCGCCCGGCGGGGAGCGCCAGGCCGTGGGGGTCGATCCAGAGCCGGGTGCCCCCGTCCGGGCGGGTGAAGGTCGTGGGCAGGCCGGGCGGGATCAGCAGCCCGGGGCCGGCGGCCACCCGGCCGCGGTCGTCGGTGGCGGTGACCGGACCGTCCCAGGACAGGGTCAACTGCCAGGCCGGTGCGGCGTGTGGTCGCACCGTGCCGGAGGTGGACGCCGCGAAACAGGTGAACTCGGCGGCGACGGCGGCGAAAGCCAGCCGGCCGTCGCCCTCCAGGCGCCAGGACCGCGACTGTTCGACCACGTCGGCATCGTCGCACACGCTCCCGGTCCCGTTCCCGGGTGGCCCTGCGGGCGCGCATTGCCGTTCCGTTCAAGCCCGCGGCCCGGCGGCCGGAGGACCATCTCCCTACCCGAACGAGGAGGTGCGGTCATGACGACCACGACCGGGGCGAGGCCGGCCCCCACGACCGGAATCATCACCTGGGCCGGATGGCTCCTGGTGGTGTTCGGAACCGCGCACACGGTGCTCGCGCTGACCAAGGAACACGCCGCGAGCCACATCGGGGAGTGGCTCGGCGGGGAGCTGTGGGGCGCCTCCCTGTCCGAGATGAGCCCGGCCGGAAGCGCGTACTGGCTGACGGTCGACAGCTTCGCCCCGCCCTTCGTCATCATCGGCCTGACCATCCTGTGGCTGAACCGCCGCGGCATCGCCCCGCCGCCGTTCATCGCCTGGGCCCTGTTGTCCTGGACGGTGGCCGGCGCGGCACTCGCCGGATTCGCACCCCCGCTCGACCTGGCCGCGGAGATCCTGCTGCTGGTCGCCGCCCGCCGCGCCAATTCTCCCGAACGCCGTCCGCCGGGGTTCACACCCGTCCTGACCTGCGACGGAGCGAACCGATGGACGGTGGGTGAACCCGGCGGGACGGGGGTGAACGAGACCAAAACCGAGACCATGTGACCGGCTGGCGCAGCCCATGGCGGCCGAGGGGCCTACTTCGGAACGTCGCCCGCGAGCCACCAGAACCGCAACCGGGACGCAGCCGGGATCGCGTTGTAGCCGTCTCGGTCGGGTGCCGTTCGGAATGGTCAGCCGGTGAAGCCCGGGACCACCAGGCCGGATTCGTACGCGATCACCACGGCATGGGTCCGGTTCTGCGCGCCGAGCTTGGTCAGCACATTTCCGACGTGGGTCTTGACCGTCTCCAGGCTCACCGTGAGGGACTCCGCGATCTCCGGATTGGAGAGCCCGGTGGCCATCAGGCGCAGTACCTCCTCCTCCCGGCCGGTCAGGGCGGCCTGCGGCAGGGCCTCGGCGGAGCCCAGCGGGCGGGCGGCGACCATGCGGCCCAGTGCGGCCGGGAAGAGGACCGCTTCGCCCGCCGCCACCACCCGGACCGCCTCGGCGATCCGGCGGACCGGGAGGCGCTTGAGGACGAAGCCGCTGGCGCCCGCGCTGAGGGCGGCGGTGACGTAGCCGTCGTTCTCGAAGGTGGTGATCACCACGACCTTCGGCGGGTCGGCTGCTTCGGCCAGCAGTTGGCGGGTGGCCTCGATCCCGTTGCGACGCGGCATCCGGACGTCCATCAGGACCACGTCCGGCCGCAGGCTCTGCGCCCGTTCGACCGCCTCGACGCCGTCGGCGGCCTCGCCGACCACCGTGATCCCCGGCTGTGCGGCGAGCAGCATGCGCAGGCCGCTGCGGGTCACCTCGTCGTCGTCCGCGATCATGAGGGTGATGGCGGGGCTGGTGACGGCAGGGAGGGCGATGCCTTCGCCCGCGTCGGATCCACTCACGCCGAGACCCGTACCGGCAGCCGGACGGCCAGCCGCCAGTGCTGCGTCCCGTCCGGGCCGGCCTGGAACTCACCGTGCAGCAGCCGTACGCGCTCGGCCAGTCCGGGCAGGCCGTGGCCGGAGGTCGGGAAGGCGCCCGGTCCCGGGCCCGGCCGTGCCCCGGTCCGATTGACCACCGCGAGATCCAGCCCGTCCGGCCCGGCCGCCACCCGGACTTCGATCGGGCCGCCCGCCCCGTGGCGCAGCGCGTTCGTCAGCCCCTCCTGGAGGATCCGGTACGCCGCCCGGGAGAGCGTCCCCTGCACCTGCGTCAGCTCACCCGACAGGGCCGGTTCCACCACCGCCCCCGCGTGCCGCAGACGGTCCAGCAGCTCGGGGAGGTCGGCCAGGGTCCGGGTCGGCGCTGTTCCCGACTGTTCCTCGCGCAGCACTCCGAGCACGTAGTCCAGGTCCTCCAGCGCGGCCCGGGTCGACTCCTCGATGCTGCGCAGGGCGGCCCGCGCCGCCGCCGGGTCGGCGGAGAGCACCTCGCCCGCCACCGCCGCCTGGATGGTGGCCGCCGTCAGCGTGTGCCCGATCGAGTCGTGCAACTCGTGAGCGATCCGATTGCGTTCGGCCAGCAGCAGCTCCCGCTCGGCAGCCAGCGCGAGCCGCTCGGCCGCCGACGGGCCCAACAGCCGTGGCGCCGACCACCGCAGGGCCTTCGTCACCAGTACGCAGACGGCCACCGCCAGCAGGATGCACACGGCCGCCACCACCCAGCTCCACCCGCCCGACACCCGGACCGAGGTGCCGAACAGGCTCGCCCGCGCCTCGCCGCCGAGCCAGTTCCCCGGCAGGGAGATGCCCATGATGAACAGCACCCCGCTCGCCAGCGCCCCCGTCCACCCGACGGCCACGTGCAGCACCAGCCAGACCGGGGTCCGCCAGCGGTCGAGGCCGAGTGAACCAGAGGTCCGGCGACCGGCCACCGGATTCGGCAGCGGCACCCGCAGCAGCCGGCGGGCGGACACGACCAGCGCCCGCCGTACGGAGCGCGCCAGTCCGACCACCCCGACCAGCACCGCCCAGACCAGCAGGACCAGGACGATCTGCACGCCTTCCGGAGCGGATCGCCACGACAGCGCCGGCAACAGGGCGAGAGGCAGCAGCGGAAGGCTCGCCAGCGCGCCGCAATAGGCGAACAGCACACCCGAATACGTGGAGCCGCGCAGCAGCGGCCGGATTCCCCTGATCATGGTCGCCAGTATTGCCGGGCAGCCCACCGGCAGCCTCCCCCGAAAGGGGGAGCGATTTCTCCCGCCTTCCCGCGATGCGGTCAGAGGCCCCTGGAAACCAGGATTGTGCCCAGACCAAACGATCCCCAGGAGTTGACTGATGCGTGCTCGGATCCGGCAGGGCCTTCGTTCCTCGACCCGGCAGCAGGGCGGCAGGCGGCGACGAGCGGTGTCGGCCGCCGCCGCGGTGGCCATCGGCGTCATGACGCTGGGCGCCCTCGCCCCGCCCTCCGCCTCCGCTGCTGCCGCCGCCAGGCAGGACGCCGTCCAGCAGGCCCTGAACACGTTGGTGCGCCACGACGGGATGCCCGCCGCCCTGGCGAGCGTCCAGGACCGGAACGGCCGCACCCGCACCTACACCGCAGGAGTCGGCGACCTGACCACCGGCTCGAAGGTACCCAGGGACGGCCAGGTACGGATCGGCAGCAACACCAAGGCGTTCACGGCGGTCGTGGTCCTGCAACTGGTCGGCGAAGGGAAGATCGGACTCGACGCCTCCGTCGACACCTACCTGCCCGGCCTCGTCCGCGGGGATGGGATCGACGGGCGCCGCATCACCGTCCGCCAGCTCCTCCAGCACACCAGCGGACTCCCCGACTACGGCATCCACCTCGACGACGACGAGATCAGGAACCGGTACTTCGAGCCCCGCGAGCTGCTCGACATCGCCCTCCGGTACAAGGCCGACGCGGCTCCGGGGACGACGTGGGGGTACAGCAACACCAACTACGTCCTGGCGGGCCTGATTGTCCAGAAGGTCACCGGCCGCCCCCTGGCCGAGGAGATGGACCGGCGCATCATCAAGCGCATCGGGCTGCGCCACACCTACTTCCCCGCCCCCGGCGAGATGACCATCCGAGAGCCGCACCCCCAGGGCTACCACCGAAACCCGGCGGACGGACCGCTGCGCGACTTCACGGAGTCGGACCCCTCCGCCGGCTGGGCCGCAGGCCAGTTGATCTCCACCAACTCCGACCTCAACCGCTTCTTCACCGCGCTCCTCGCCGGCCACCTCCTCCCGGCGGACCAGCTCGCCGAGATGCGCACGACCGTCCCCGCCGGGACCTCGGGCCTCCGCTACGGGCTGGGGCTCACGAGCAGGCCGCTGTCGTGCGGCGGCGTCTACTGGGGCCACGGCGGCGACATCGCGGGGTACGAGACCCGGGGCGGTGTCACCGACGACGGCCGCGCCGCCAACGTCGCGGTCACCACCATCCCGACGGACGAGGCGGCCACCCAGCACGTGAAGGACGCCGTGGACAGGGCCCTGTGCGGCTGAGGCACGCCACCCCGCCCGGGCCGGGCTCGCCGGGCCCGGGCGATCCGAACGAAGATCCGGCAATCCCCCAGGAGTTGACTCATGCGTGGACGGACACGGCAAGGACTTCGGCGGCGACGGGCCCTGTCGGCCGCAGCCGCGCTGACCATCGGCGTTATGACGCCGGGCGTCCTGTCGGCGCCCCAGGCCTCGGCCGCCAGGCAGGATTCCGTCCAGCGGAGCCTGAACGCGCTGGTGCGCGACGACGGGATGCCCGCCGCGCTGGCGAGCGTCCAGGACCGGAACGGCCGCACCCGGACCTACACCGCAGGAGTCGGCGACCTGACCACCGGCGCACCGGTACCCGTCGACGGGCAGGTGCGGATCGGCAGCAACACCAAGACCTTCGTCGCGGTCGTCGTCCTCCAGCTCGTCGCGGAGCGGAGGGTGGACCTGGAGGCCTCCGTCGACACCTACCTGCCCGGCCTCGTCCGCGGGGAGGGGATCGACGGACGCCGCATCACCGTCCGCCGGCTCCTCCAGCAGACCAGCGGACTCCCCGACTACAGCGACTACCTCGGGGACGACGTCCGGTACTACGCCCCCCACGAACTGCTCGCCACAGCCCTCCAGCACCCGGCCGACTTCGCCCCCGGGACGAGTTGGAAGTACAGCAACACCAACTACGTCCTGGCCGGCCTGATCGTCCAGAAGGTCACCGGCCGCCCCCTGGCCGAGGAGATCGACCGGCGCGTCGTCCGACCCGCCGGGCTGCGCCACACCTACTTCCCCGCTCCCGGTGACGTGAGCATCCGGGAGCCCCACCCCCACGGCTACTACCGGGAATCGGCGGACGCGCCGCTGCGCGACATCACGGAGATCGACCCCTCCTGGGGCTGGGCGGCAGGCCAGATGGTCTCCACCGGCTCCGACCTCGACCGCTTCTTCAGCGCACTCCTGGCCGGCCGCCTCCTGCCCTCGGCCCAGCTCGCCCAGATGCGCTCCACCGTCCCTGCCGAAGCGACCTTCGGCCCCGGCGCCCGCTACGGACTTGGACTCGTCAGCCGCCCGTTGCCGTGCGGCGGCCTCTCCTGGGGCCACGGCGGCAGCTTCCCGGGGTACGAGACCCGGGGCGGCGCCACCGACGACGGCCGCGCCGCCAACGTCGCGGTCACCATGCAGCTCACCGACGAGGCGGCCCGGAGGAATCTCGAACGCGCCGTGGACACCGCCCTGTGCCGCTGAACCTCGCCGAGCGCGTGCCGCGAGGCAGAACGACCGATGGGCCCGGCCGCAGTGCGGTCGGGTCCTTCGTTTGCCCTGGCGTTGCGTCCTGAACGTGAGAAGGAGTTGGTAGTAGGACAGCTTCCGATTGCGGTGCTGTATGGAAGATGAAGGTTTGGCCCTTCGGAGCCGCCCTACGGGGGGAGGCTTCAAACCGCCTCATGCTGCGTTGGCTGAAGACCGTCGTGGTGAGCGATGAGGAAAAGGCGTCGTAAGAGGCGTCAGGTGGGGACCGGAAAGACGAACGCAAGTGAATCGCCGCTGATGTGTCGAAAGCAAAACAGACGGCATCGAAACCGGGGTCGCTGCCTGGACCCCGGGATGAGCCTGGCGGGTGCCCGTTTATTGGCCAGGCGGTGTCCGGCATGCAGGCGACGTGAGTCCGGTCTGCTGCTTCCGTACGGAACAGGAGAAGGCGGGATCCGATAGTCCCCACCGGCTTGGTGGGGGAGAGGGAGTGCCCCGAGCAGACGCAACTGTGAGGGGTCGAGTACCGATGCGGGTCCTGCTGGCGGACCGGCCTGTAGTAGCGGTGAGGCCCCTGTAATGGGGGCGGAGCGAAGGGGCCGGGCTGCTCGTGACTGAGTTGATCACATCAACCGGAAGTGCTCCGGGAGGAGTGGGATGAGCCAGTTGAAGTCTCAGACCAAGCCGTTTGATATCTCGAAGCGGGAAGTCGTGGAAGCGTGGGAGGAAGTCAGGGCGAACAGAGGTGCACCCGGCGTGGACGGGCAGAGCATCGACGATTTCGAGAAGGATCTCCAGGGTAACCTGTACAAGATCTGGAACCGTATGTCGTCGGGCTCCTACTTCCCGCCTCCGGTGCGCGCGGTGGAGATCCCGAAGCCTCACGGTGGCGGTACGAGAATGCTCGGCATTCCCACTGTCGCCGACCGGGTGGCGCAGACCATTGTGGCCCGGCATCTCGTGCGGAGGGTGGAGCCGATTTTCCATCCGGACAGCTACGGATACCGGCCCGGACGGTCCGCCTTGGACGCAGTGGGAAAGTGCCGGGAGCGGTGCTGGCGGAAGAACTGGGTGGTCGAATTCGACATCCGGAAGTTCTTCGACAGCGTGCCCTGGGACCTGCTGGTCAAGGCGGTGGACGCTCACACCGACGCCGTTTGGGTGAAGTTGTACGTGCGGAGGTGGCTTGCTGCCCCGCTCGTCATGCCCGGCGGCTCCCAGATGAAGCGGGAGCGCGGGACGCCGCAGGGCGCCCCGGTGTCTCCCGTGCTGGCGAACCTGTTTCTGCACTACGCGTTCGATACCTGGATGGTCCGGAACTTCCCGGGCGTCCAGTTCGAGCGCTACGCGGACGACGCGGTGCTGCACTGCGTCTGCGAGAGCCAGGCCCGCACGGTCCTGGCGGCGCTGCGGGAGCGGATGGTCGAGGTCGGGCTGGAACTCCACCCGGACAAGACCCGGATCGTCTACTGTAAGGACCAGGTTCGTCGGGGCTCGTACGAGCACACGGCGTTCACGTTCCTCGGGTACACGTTCCGTGCCAGGAAGGGGCGGAGTCGACACGGGAACCTGTTCCTCGGCTTCGACCCGGCGATCAGCAGGGACGCCCTGAACAAGATCAGCCGCGAGGTGCGGAGCTGGCATCTGCACCTTCGCACCGATCTGACCTTCAACGAGCTGGCGCGGAGGGTAAACCCCAAGGTGGCCGGCTGGATCAACTACTACGGCCGGTTCCGGCCGTGGGAGATGTTCGCCTTCCTGACCCGCATCAACGCCTACCTGGTGCGGTGGATCCGCAAGAAGTACGGACGGCTCGCGGGCAAGCGGAAGGCGCTGGCGAAGCTCCGGGAGATCGCCCGGCGCTACCCCCGCATGTTCGCGCACTGGCGGCTCACGCCAACTGCGTGTGCGGTGTTGGTCTGATGATCAGAGCGGCACGAGCCGTGTAACGGGAGACTGTTACGCACGGTTCTGTGAGGGCCGGGGGGTGAGATTCCCCCCGGCTACTCGGCGGCAGAGGCGGAGGATACGAGATTCGAACTCGTGAGGGGTTGCCCCCAACACGCTTTCCAATTCTCCCGAACGCCGTCCGCCGGGGTTCACACCCGTCCTGACCTGCGCCGGAGTGAACCGCTGGGCGGCGGCTGAACCCGGCTGGACGGGGGTGAATGAGACCAAAACTGAGACCAGCTGGCTCCGCTCACCAGGCCCGACAGCCCCTGCTCACGACGCCTCTGGTCAGCTGGCTCCTGCCTCTACGCGCCATGAGGCGAGCCCGCTCCTAAGCACGGGGACTGTCCGGATCGGGGGCGGGCAGTGGCCAGTTGGGGTGGGCGAGGTGGCGGCGCAGGGCGTCGAGGCGGGCGAGGTGGTGGTCGAGGGCGGCGTTGACGGTGCTCGTGGTGGCGGCCACTCGTGCTTCGAGGTCGTGGATCCGGTCCAGGAGGTCCTGCCAGCGCCTTTCGGCGGCGGTGGCAGGGTCAGGCGCGGCGTCGGTCGCTGTCATCGCGGAGCTGGGTGGTGTGGTGGGTGAGGGCGTCGAGGCGGGTGGCGAGGTGGCCCTGGCCGGTTCCGAGGTGGGGGCGGACGGCGGCGAGGGGCTCTATCAGGTCGGCGGGGTCGGTGGCGCCGAGGGCGGCGGTCAGGGCGGCCTGGGCGGGACGGGCGCCGGGAGCGAGTGCGGCCGTGGTGATCTGGGCGGCGAGGACCCGCAGCTCGGCGGCGTTGTCGCGGGCCCAGACGGTGACCGATCGGTCGGCGGCTCGCCGGTCACGGACAGCCTTGACCCGTTCCGCGCCGGTACCGGACCGCGAAACTTCGGCGGCGGGCTTGAGGCGCAGGTAGCGGTTCTCGGCGGCCTGGCGGCTGGCGACGCCCATCGGGTGGGCGAGGTCGGCCCAGGTGGCGCCGGCTTCCCGGGCGCTCTCCACCAGGCCGGCCTCCCAGCCGGCGAGCTGGCCGCGTAGTTCGCGCAGCAGGACGAGTGCGGCCAGGGCCTGCTCGGGGCCTTCCCGCTCACCGGGGGCGGTCGGGGGCCGGGACGCGGGGTTCTGGGCGGTGCGGACGGCGTCGTCGATGGCGGCCAGCGCCGCCGCGGCTGCCAGGAACGAGACGGGCTCGACCGGCGGGCAGGCGTTGGGGGCGGCTCTGCGGGACTTCTCGCTCATGCAGTCACTCTATAGGCGACGCGGCGACTTGTCATCGGATGGATGACGCGCTAGAAAGGAGTCAGGTGAAGCGCACTGGCTCCCACAGCCCAACCACCTGGAGGTGTTTCGCAATGCTGCTGCGCACTGACCCGTTCCGTGAGCTGGACCGGCTGACCCAGCAGTTCCTCAACACGACCGGCACCTGGTCGCGTCCGACGCCGATGCCGTTGGACGCCTACCGGGCCGGCGACGAGTACGTGATCTGCTTCGACCTGCCGGGGGTTGACCCGGAGGCGATCGACATCGACGTCGAGCGGAACATGGTGACCGTCAAGGCCGAGCGCCGCCCGCGCCAGGAAGGCGAGGGCATCAAGTGGGAGCTGTCCGAGCGCCCGCTCGGCGTGTTCTCCCGCCAGGTCATGCTCTCCGACACCCTCGACCCCGCCGGGATCACCGCCGACTACGACGCCGGCGTGCTGACCCTGAAGATCCCGGTCGCCGAGAAGGCCAAGCCCCGCAAGATCGAGATCAGCCACAGCGGAAGCCGCAAGCAGATCCAGGCCTGATCCGTTCCCCGATGCCGTTCCGGCCGCCCCTGATCTCTCCCCCTCGATCGAATGGGGCGGCCGGAACATCCCTCGACCGCCGGGCCGGCCTACTTGGACCGGCCTACCAGCAGCGACGCGGAAACGCCATGAACGGCCAGAGCAACCAGCCCTTCATCGTGCGAGCCCACGGCGAGATCGACCTCGACGCCGCACCCTCGCTGCACCGTGCTCTGGCCACCGCGCTCGAGTCGCACCGGGAGGTGGTGCTGGATCTGTCGGAGGTGACGTTCATGGACTGCGCGGGCCTGGGCGCCTTGGTCCGGGCCCAGGGCCAGGCCGACCGGTGCGATGCCCGCCTGGTCCTGCGCGGGGCCGGCCGCTGCGTGATGCGGCTGCTCAAGCTGACCGGTCTGCACCGGCGCCTGGCTGTCGAGCCTTGAGGCCACCCGGGCGCGCCGGGCCTCGGTACGGAGGAAGAACCGCGATGACGCTTCGATGGGAGACGTTCCTGGAAGAGGTCCGGGAGCGCGGTGAGTACGACAGCCCGCAGGAGGCCGAGCGGGCCGCCCGGGTAATCCTGGCCCTGCTCGGCGCCCACCTGGTCGGCGACGTGCGCGCCGAACTGGCCGCCCGACTGCCCGAGACCATGGCCCTGATCCTGCTCAACCCGCTGCACGCCGCCGAGCCACTCAACCCCGAGCGGTTCGTGCGCGCGACCGCGGCCTGGATCGAGGGCGCCACCGAGGCCACGGCCCTGTGGGACATCGGCGCCGTCCTGTCCACAGTGGCCGACGCCGCCGGCGACTACCTCATGGACCAGGTCCTGCTCCAGTTGCCACCCGGCTACGACCTGCTGTTCGGCCGCCCGACCGCAGGGACGCGACCCTGACCCTGACCCTGACCACCCCTCACACGCCGCCGGCCCGCCCAGCGGCCAGCCCCTGGAAGGCTCCACGGTCATGACCCGCTACCGCCACCTCCTCCAGCAGGTCCGCAACCTCGGTCGCTACCCCACCGACGAGGAAGCCGAACGCGCCCTCGATGCCGTCCTGGCCCTCCTCGGCTCCCAGCTCACCGGCGACGAACGCTGCGACCTCGCCGCAGCCCTGCCCGAACGGGCCCGCGCCGTCCTCGCCGCCCAGATCCCCCTGCCCCACCCCGTCACCGCCCCCGCTTTCGTCGAAAGCCTCGCCCACACCCTGGGCACCAGCCTCACCGCCGCCCGCTGGGACGCCTCCTCCGTCCTGGCCGCCCTCACCACCCTCACCGACGACAACCTCACCGACTGCCTCCTCGCCCACCTACCCCGCGGCTACGCCCTGCTGTTCGGCCGCGCGGACCTGGCCGCCGTCGCCTGAAACAGCGGGCCCGACCCACCTCGCGGGAGCGCTCCGCGCTGCCCTGGCAAGCACCCAACCGCACACCGAATGAGGCGACGCGACCGATGGACAGACCCCAGCGCTACGCGGTCACCCTGCCCGGCCCGCCCGGCCGGCACGGGCCGCCCGAGGTCGTCGTCGTCCACCTCATCGGCGTGTACACCGCTACCGGGGAACCGGTGTACACAGATGAGGCGGGCGCATTCCGGGTGGCGATCGAAGGAGAGGTGGCCCGGCCGCTCACCGCGCTGCCGGGGCCCGGCCGCCATGCCTGCCTTCACGCCGTGCCACTGCCCTGACCGGATGCTCGCGGTTCTCGGTGCCCCGAGTGAAGTGCCAGTGTTCGCCGTCGTCTTGGCTGCTGATGGCGGCGCGGAGGGGTATGTTTCCGCGCATGGAGGTCTTGGTGCCCACCAGGCTTCTTATGCCCAGGCGCCGACCAACGTCGGCTCGGGCCGGAGCTTGATGCCGGTTGCGATCTCGACCTGCGCCGAGAGTTCAGTGAGGGCCTGGGCGAAGCCAGTTGCGGTCGCTCCGTCGTGGGCGGTGAGGGTGAGGGTGCGGTGTTCCGAGCAGCGGATGCCGTCTGCGATCTTGTAGCCGGGGCGGTAGCCGGTGTGCTCCAGCAGCCAGCCGGCGCTGGCCCGCAGTTGCCCGTCGCTGTCGCTGTGGACCGGGCAGCCGGCATCCGACCAGCGGGCGGCCTGGGTGGCGGTGACGGGTGGGTTGAGGAAGACCGATCCGGCCTGGCGGGCGTCGGGTCCGTGGGGGTCGAGGAGGAGTCCGCGGCGGTGGCGGTTGGCGAGGACGGCGGTGGCCACCTCGGCCACGGGCGGTCGGGCGCCGACGTGGACGCCGAGTTCGTCGGCGAGCGGCTGGTAGGTGATCGGGGCAGCCGGCGAGCGGGTGAGGTGGAACGTCGCGGTGAGGATGGTCCAGCGGCCGGGGTCGTTCTTGAAGCGGCTGTCGCGGTGGCGGAGGCGGCATGCCTGGGTGGGTAGGGTCCGCAGGCGGCCCATGTCCCAGTCCCAGGCGGTGAGGTGGTCGAGGGTGTCGGAGACCTGCTGGCCGTAGGCTCCGGCGTTCTGGACGGGGGCGGCGCCGACAGTGCCGGGTATGCCGGCCAGGCACTCGATCCCGGCGAGGTGTTCGGCTGCGGCCCACTGGACGAGGTCGGCGAGCGGGTGGCCGGCCTGGACGGTCGCGGCCACCGTGTCGTCGTCCACCCGCTTCACGGTGATGCCCCGGGTGTTCATCAGGGCGACGGTGCCCTCGTGGCCGGTGTCGGAGGCGATGACATTGCTGCCGTGGCCGAGGGTGAGGGGCGCGTCCTCCTGCCGGTCGCCGATCGTGCGGACCAGTTCGAACCAGTCGTCGGGGTCGGCGACCTGCAGGACGTCGCTGGCCGGGCCGCCGAGCCGCAGGGTGGTGAGGGACGCGAGCGTGGTGCTGGGCACGGGTGGCCCTCCTAGGGTTCGTCGGTGATCGCCTTCAGGGCGAGGGTCCGCAGCGGGGCGAGACGGGTGCGGTTGTCCTGGTGGTGGTAGACGGCGTTGGTGCAGATGGCCAGGTAGCGGCCGGTGGCCGGGGCGAGGTAGAGGCTGGTCCCGGTGAAGCCGTGGTGGTAGGCCACCCTGCCCTCGTCGGCGAGGATCCAGGCCAGGCCACGGTCGAGGCCCGCCTCGATCTCGGCCTGTGGCTGCATGCTGTGGGCGAGCCAGCGGCCCAGGGGCCCATCGGTGGCGTGCGAGGACAGCAGGTGGGTGGCGAAGGCGGCGAGGTCGGCCGGGGTGGTGAACACCCCGGCGTGGCCTGCGACTCCGCCGAGCAGGGCGGCGTTGTCGTCGTGCGGCATCCCCCACAGCCGGGGCCCGCCCGCCAGCCGCTGCTCGGTCGGGGCGACCAGGGCGGAGCGGGGCACCGGTCCGTAGGTCGTGCTGGTCAGGTCGAGGTGCTGCCAGAGCTCTGCTGCCAGCTCGTCCAGGCGCTGGCAGCGGTAGTGGGCCAGAGCCAGGCCGAGGAGGATGAAGCCGCGGTTGATGTAGCGGTGACCGGCTCCGGGCTCAGCGATCAGGTCTTCGCCGCAGATCAGCTCGGCCAGCGGCTCGGTGCGGCCCCGGTATCGGTCGAGGCGAGTGTCGGCCCGCAGGCCGGAGGTGTGGGCCAGGATCTGGCGGGCCGTCACCTCGCCGCCGGGTGCTTCGGCCGGGATGCCGGTCAGCAGGTCGCGGATCGGGGTGTCCAGGGTGAAGCCGTCCATGAGGGAGGTGCCGACCAGCGGCCAGGTGGCCAGGACCTTGGTCAGTGAGGCCACGTCGTACACCGTGTCCGGCCCCGGCCGGGCGTCGCCGCACTCGGGGGCGACGACGCCGGAGGCCAGGTAGCCGGGCTCGGTGTCGAAGGTGCCATGGGCGATGACGCCGCCAGGCACAGTGCCGTCTGCGGTCATCAAGTCCAGGCAATCACGCAGGTCGGCGAGCGCGTTCGGCTTCCACGGCACGGCGTTGGTCACGGCTACTCCTGGTCGATCGTCAGGTGGGCACCGAGCGCGGCCAACTTCGGCAGCAGGCTGCCGTATCCGCGCCGCAGGTGATACATCCCTCGGATCGTAGAGGTGCCCTCGGCAGCCAGGGCGGCGATCACGAGAGCGGTCACAGCCCGGATGTCCTCCCCAGCCACGCTGGCGCCGTTGAGGGCGGACCGGCCCCGGACGGTGATCGCCGAGCCGGTCGCGTTGACGGCAGCGCCGAACGCGGCCAGGGCGGGCAGGTGGGTGTCGCGCTGGGTGTAGATCCGCTCGTCGATGCGGGAGGTGCCCTCGGCCTGGGTGAGGAAGGCAGTCAGCTGTGGCTGCACGTCGGTCGGGAAGCCGGGGTGCGGGCCGGTGGCCATCTGTACCGGCCGCGGCCCGGCCGGGGTGCTGACCGCCGTTCCGCCGTCCAGCGGGTCGAGCTGGATTCCGGCGTCGGCGAACACCGACACCAGCCCGTCCGGGAACGCGGCCGGCGGGAAGCCGTCCAGGTGGACGGTGCCGCCGGTGATGGCGGCGGCCAGCGCGAGAGTGGCGGCCTCCAGCCGGTCCGGCGGCACGGTGAACACCCCGCCCCGGATGCGGTCGGTGCCGGTGACGTTCAGAGCCGTCCCGCCCCGCCACTCGATGCCGACGCCGGCCTGCGAGAGCAGGGCGGCGGTGTGGGTGACCTCGGGTTCCACACTGGGGTTGAGGATCGCGGAGGTGCCCGGGGTCCGGGCGGCCAGCAGCATCGCGGTGACCGTCGCACCCAGGCTCGGCCCCCACGAGCGGGTCTCGGCGTCGGTGATGAACGGCAGCCGCTTGCCGGTGAAGCGGGCCCGCACCCGGCCCCGGTTCACCTCGACCTCGGCCCCGGCGGCTTCCATCGCGGCCAGGTGCCGGTCGATGTAGCGGGCGCAGAAGGCGTCCCCGCCGGGGGTGGGGAAGGTGACCTTGCCGGCGCGGGCCAGTAGGGCGCCGCCCATCACCGCGGTGGTGCGGATGCGCCGTCCGAGGTCGTCCGGGATAACCGGGAAGTAGGAGTCGGCCGGTCGGGTGGCGAACTCGTCGCCTGCCACGGTGGCGCGGGTGCCGGTGCGGTGCAGGATGTCGGCGACGACCAGGGTGTCCAGGATCTCGGGTGCACCGGCCAGGGTGAGCGGGTCGTCGGCGAGGATCGCGGCGGCGTACAGGTGCAGGGCGATGTTCTTGCTGCCCTGGACGGCGGCGGTGCCGACCAGGCGGCGGCCCCCGGTGATCCGCACGGCCCGCTGGTCGGTCATGGTGGTGGTGTCGGTGGTGGGCATGGTCACCTTCCCTGGCTTCCGGCCGGGAAGAAGCCCCCGACCTGGGTCTTCGGGTAGAGCAGGGTGTGTGCGCCGATCAGGGTGGCGGGCTGGAGCACGGTGCCGGCGGGAACGATCACGCCGTCGCCGATCACCGCGCCGAACTTCGTCTGGCCGGTGGCGATGCGGCGGCCGTCGAGGTGGGCGCAGACCTCTTCGGTGGCCGGTTCAACGACCGGCCCGGAGGTGACCCGCAGGCCAGTGGTGGACACGAACGCGCCGATGTTGACGCCGAGGCCGAGCACGGAGTCCCCGACAAAGCTGGTGTGCTTCATGAAGACCCCGCCGGTCAGCAGGGAGCGGGTGACCTCGGCGCCGAAGCCGATCTGGCAACCGGGACCGACGACGGTGTTGTCGCGCACCCGTGCGCCGGCCTCGATCACCGCGCCGGTGCAGACAAGCACCGGGCCGGTGACGAACGCGCCTTCCGCAATGACGGCTCCGGGAGCCACGATCACGTGGCCCCGAACGGTGGCGCCGGGCTCGATGGTCCCGGTCGCCTCCGGCAGCGAGACGTCCAGGTTGCCGGCCAGCAGGTCGGTGATGGCCTTCTTGAGGCCGAACACGGTCGGGCAGCAGTTCAGCAGGTGCAGCACGACCGGGTCGGTGACGTGCTCGGTATCGAAGTAGTACGCGGGTGTGGTGCGGTAGTCGATGCGCTCCAGCTCAGTGTTCAGCGCAGGCGCGTCGGTCAGCCGGTGCATGGCTGGATCTCCTCTCGGGCGAGCGAGGAAGAAGGGGAGGGGCCGTTGCGACGGCCTCCGGGTGCCTCAGAAGGCAGGCAGATCGGGCGCGGTCGCCGAAACCTGGGGGCTGGCCTCAGCCGGCTGATTATGAACAGCCAGGCCAAGTAGGGCGAGCACGGGCAGGTGCAAGGCGGCCCAGGATGCGGTGAGGAAGGCGCCGAGCCGGTCACGATCCGTTGGGGCGGCGTGCCGCCGGTTGTCGGGCGGCGGGGAGGTGCTGGGCGTTGGCATGGGAGGGCCTTCGGCAGCAGGGGGAGGAGTGGACGTTCCCCAGTGAACTGCCGGGCGGAAGCCTGGAACCGTAGCCGGACTACGGCACGTAGTCCGGCTACGGGTCAGACGATCTGAACGCCCGCTCGGGCGGCGAAGTCCCGTACGCCGGGCAGCTTGCGCTCGTGCCGAAGCAAGGGGGTGACAAGGTCACGGACGGCACCCCGGCGGATTTCCTGCGGGGCCGCCTCCTCGGCGGCCAGCAGAGCCCGGTAGCACTGTTCGGGCTTGTTCCACTGGTCGAACGCACGGGCCACATCGGTGAAGAACCGGGCTTGCCGCTCGGCGGTCGGCAGCGCGGTGGGGTCGATCGTGGAGGCCAGCTCGATTGCTCGGCCGGCGTCACCAAGCTCGTAATGCACCGACAACTCGTGCAGGGCGACGCCCTGGATGCCGTCGACCAGGCCGGAAGCCCGGCCGGCAGCTGCGGCGCTGTCGGCAGCCTCACGGATCAGCGAGTGCGCGTAGGTGCGGTCGCCGGTCTTCGCGGCGGTATAGGCCGCAGTGGCGTACAGGTCGCCGCGGGCGGCCAGGCGGGCAGACTCGGGGACCGCGGTGTCGGCGAGGAGGTCTTCGGCGGCGACCACCACGATGTCGGTTGCTCGGGCCAGGCTGCCCTGGCGGCGCCAGGCGCTGGAGACCATCCGCTGTGCCTCGGCGACCACTAGCGGGTCGCCGCCGTCCCGGGCGGCGGTGAGCGCGCGGTCGGCGGTGATGGCCACCAGGTTGTTGTCACCGATCTTGATGCACAGCCGAACTGCGATGTTGTAGAGCCGGGCGACGTTGCGAGCCCGCTCCTCGGTGCTGCCGACCATCTGGGCGGTAGCGATCCGGCTCGGCAGAGCCTCAGCGAGCGCGTCGTACTTGGCTGCCTTGAACTCGCGACGGGACGTCAGGAGGGAGGCGGCGACTGTCTCGTGGGTGGGCTCGCTGCGGGGCGCCGGAACCCGCCCTGTCCCGTAGAGCAGCAGGTCCTCCAGGCCGGCCAGCGGTGAGGCTGCCTCGGCGTGCGCGGCCTGCTGGCCGGCAACCGGGGTGAACAGGGCGGCAGCCGCCAGGGTCAGGAACGGGCGGCGTCGCACATCGTCCTCCTCGGCAGCGGAACTGCTCGTCAGCGTAGCCGAGGTGGACTTGCGGGGGCGGGACCTCGGCCGGTCTGCGGCTGGTTGCGGTAAGGCCATCAGCTCGTTGAGCTCGCAGCTCAGTACCTCCGCGAGGCGCCGGAGCAGGGTCAGATCTTTCACCTGCTGCAAGTCCCGTTCGACCAGGGACATCCAGACCTCGCTGCGGTCGAGCTCAGTGGCGAGGCGGAGCTGGGTCCACTCCATCTCGGCGCGACGGAGCGCGATGAACTTGCCGAACGTGATGCCGTTGCCCCCCACGCTGGCCCCCGGTGCCGTGTTGAAGCCACTACGGATCGCTACCGTACCGATGCTGGGGGCCACGGTGTAGTGCTTTCGGACCGGAGCTGGCAGTGACCGCGTTGTCCGGGAAGGTGCTGCTGGTTCGTGGGCCGGCCCTGGAATGCCTGAGGCCCGCTGTGTAGGCGAGCCTCAGGCTGCGGGTCACGACCAGGTAGTGCCGGCGAGCAGGCCGTCGAAGGCAAGTGCCCGCATGGCGGTTCCGTAGTCGTCCCACTCGTGTTCGGGGGCGGTGAAGTGCAGGTCGAAGTAGGCGCGGGTGAGGTCGGGCTCGTGCCACTCGGTCGCGCAGCGGCAGCGGACGAAGACCTGGTGGCGGACGTTGAGGAGGAGCCAGTCCCGGCGGGCGCGGCAGTCGGGGCAGGTGATGGGGATGCCGCGGGCGTCGAGTTCGCCGGGGTGGGGGACGGCGCGGATGACGGCTCTGTGGTGGCCGTCGTGGTCGGTGCTGGGGTTGGTCAAGTGGGGCCCTTCGGTGTCGGGTGACGGCTGGCAAGCACACAAGACGCACGGCGGCCGGGGTGGTTCCCGGCCACCGGAGAAGACATCGAACCGACATCTATGGCACGGGCGTTCGTGTGACTTGGGGGCGCGGTTCAGGCACGTGAGCATCAGCGTCGGCGGGTGGGATCGCTGGCGGCCTTGGGGCTGGTCGGCACGGCGGGCGTGGTGGGCGCGGCCTTCGCGGTAGTGCTGGTGGTGTGGGCTCGGGCGGCCTGGGCGCGCTTGTCGATGCGGTCGGCGGTGGCGTTGCGCAGGCGCCAGAGGAGGACTTCGGCCGGTCGGTCGGCGGTGGTGAGTTCCCGTTGCTGGACGGCCTCGGCGAGGGCTCGGCGGGGTGGTTGGCCGGAGGATTCGGCCTGGGCGAGCGCGGTGGCGAGGGCGGGCCAGGAAGGGTCGGCGAGGATGCGCTGGGCGTGGTCGGGGACGGCGGCCTGGACCTGGGCGGCGAGGCGGTCGGTGGTCTTGGGGGTGGGGGTGCGGCGGGTGAGGTCGGCGATGACCGGCTCGGCCGTCTGCCGGTAGGCGGTTCGCAGGTGGACGAGGGACTGCTGGGCGGCGTGGGCTTGCTGCTGGTGGCCTTGGGTCTGGTGCCAGCGGGCAATGGCGATCACGACGAAGACGGCGGTGGACAGCAGGGCGGCGGCGGTGGCGCCGTCCTCGCCGGAGCCGGCGGTGTGCAGGAGTTGCTTGGCGGCGGTGCGGAGGGCTGCGGCCTGCTGGTGTTCGGCACGGACCTTGGATCGGGTGGCGCGGTTGAACGCGGTTGCGGCGGCTCGTAGTTCGGCGCGGGTGTGGGCGGGTGCGGTGAGGGCGGCGGTGTGGAGGAGTTCGCCGAAGGCGGCGGCCTGGGCCTGGACGACGTTGTCGAACGCGTCAATGCCGGGCACGTCGGGGTGGTGTTGGTCCTGGTAGGCGAAGCGGGCGGTCTCCCGCAGGGTGGTCTCGGCCTGTCGCCAGCGGTCCGGTTCGATCGTGCCCTGTGCGGGTGTGGTGGGCTGCTGGGTGGTGAGGCGTTCGCGCAGGCGGTTGATGGACAGGTCGGGGGAGAGCTTGGAGCCGCCGAAGTAGACGGGTTCGCCTTGGGCGTTGACGTCGCCAGGGCGGGCGAGGCTGTAGCCGATGACGTCGCCGCTCTCGGGTCCGATGCGGTAGCGGACCTGGATGCCGAGGGCGGTGAGGGTGGAGAAGTACTCCTGCTCGTCGCGGACGGCGGCGGCGACGGCTTGGGCCTGTTCCTGCAGCCACTCCTTGGCGGTCTGCTGGTGGCCGGTGCGCTGGGCCTTGGCCTGCTCGGCGCTGGTGGGCATCGGGGCGGCGGTGTGGTCGCCGGAGTTGAGCTGGCGCAGGCCGAGTTCCTTCTCGATCTTGCGACACTCGGCCTGGGCGCGTTGGCCGTCGCGCTTGTTGCGGGGGCGGCGGCCGTCCTCGCGGACGCTGGTGGCCATGATGTGGATGTGGTCGTCGGCGTGGCGTACGGCGATCCACCGGCAGCCCTTGTCGTCGCCATCGGGCGCGATGCCAGTGGCGTGGACGATCCGGCGGGCGACCTCGGCCCACTCGGCGTCGGTGAGGTAGCGGTCGCCCGGGGCGGTGCGCACAGGGCAGTGCCACACGTGCTGCGGGACGGTCGCGCCCAGGCGCCTCTCGCGGGCGCGGACGGGCTGGTCAAGGTAGTCAGCCAGTTGGTCGAGGAGCTGATGGTGCTGGTCGAGGGGGGCTCGGCCGGGGTCGGGCAGGCCGGGCATGGCGAACGCGGCGACGATGTGCGGGTCGGTGTGCTCGTCGCGTCGGCCGGGGCCGAAGAGGTAGGAGAGCAGACCGCGGGTGCGCGAGCCGGTGGAGACGTCAGGCACCACGGCGGCCTCCCGGCAGGACGCGCTGGTAAGCGTGACGGGCCTGGGTCGCGCAGGCGTGTAGCTCGGTCAGGACTTCCATGGCGCGCTCGGGGATCGGGCCGCTGTAGACCTCGACCATGAGCTGGTTGAGGTTGTTGCCGGCCCGGTCGATTGCCCGCTGGTGGGTGCCGATCGCTTCGGTGAGGAGGGCGATGGCCTCGTAGTCGGGCATGGGGACGAACGCATCGAGGCGGCCGGTCCGCATGTACGCCTGGGCGACGCTCATGGCGGAATCCGCGAGGAACGCGGATCGAGAGCGCTTGAGCTTCGTGGCGACGAAGTCGAGCAGTTCCTTCTCTGCCGGCTCGACCGAGCAGGTGATCTGGTCGTCGCGCTTGGTTCCGGAACGCGGCCGGTACATGCGTTCAGCAAGCGGAGCGGTGTTGTCGTCCACCGGAAGCGCGGGGCGGTCGAGCACCGGAACGCGCTCGTGGATGAACTCGGCAGGGGTCACGGTCGGCGCTTCACGCACGACGCGGTCGTCGGCGTCGGCACGCTCGGCGTCGATGTCGTTGTGCAGCTCGGTGTCGTACGGGGGAAGTTCGTCCTGATCATGGCCGCCCTCGGTCATGACCTCCTGGTCCGGCGCGCCCTCGCGCCGGTCCTGCCCCGCCACCCCTGGGGCGGGGTCAAGCGCAAAGTCCGCGGCGCCAACGGCGTTGTGGACTTTGCCCCAGCTTGCTCCGTCGTCGTCGTGACCGTGGCCGCTCCAGGGCAGGGCCTGCTTGACGCGGGCGAATATGCCACCACGTCCGGGCTTGTCGCTACCGGTTCCGCAGGGCTGTGCTTCCTGTTCGGGCGTGGCGGAAGCAGGGGCGAGGTGGTGCTGCTGGTCGGGCACGGGGATCTTCCGGTTCTTCTGTGAGGGCAGGGGGTTGTCGGCTGGTGGGGCGTTCGCCGGATGCGGGTGATGGTCCGGCGGAAGAGGGGTTTGGCGGTGCCGGAGTTCCGGTGTAGACGTCGCCGGTTCAGGACTTCCGGGGTCTCCGGATGGACGCTGGGGGAGTTCCGGTGAGCGTCGGTCAGCTTCGGTGAGGGGCCGCTCGCCCGGTCCGGAAGCGGTCCGGTGCTCGGGCGAGCGGCGCGGGCCTCAGGCCGCCGAGGCGCTGGCTTGCGCGGCGGCCTGCTGCCTGGCCTCTTCGTCCTTGAAGCGCTGGGTCAGCTTGCCGAGGCGGTCGCTGGCGATGGGTATGCCGGCCTCGCGCAGGACTGTCCTGATCACGGCCTGGGTGGGGCCGTGCTCCTGGACGGCAGGCCGGACGATCTCGGCCAGCTCGTCCATCGAGGCGGCGGGCTTGCGGCCGGTGCGCTTGGTGCCCACCACCGGTTCCCGGCTGTCGGGCCGGACGTCGTCGTCGGGCTCAAGCACCGGTTCGTCGGCGGGCAGGTCGCCCTGCTCCGCGTCCGTCACCGGTGCGGACTCGGTTGCCGGTGCAGGCTCGGGGTTTTCGCGGAGCGGGAGTTCGCCATCGGCGCGCTTCGGGTCGGTGGCGGTGGTGTTGTGGGCGAGGAGGGTGCCGCCGAAGAAGGCGAGGGCGGGCCATCCGGCGACGAGGATCCGTAGCCAGGCGGGGACGTGGGCGAGGTCGAGGAGGCCGGCGGTGGCGACGTTGGCGCCGAGGGAGGCGGTCAGGGCGATGGCGAACCAGGTCCAGGCGGTGCCGGCGGGGCGGCCGGTGGTGCGCAGGGTTCGCATGCGGTGCCAGGCGGCGACGAGCAGCAGGTCGACTGAGACGGGGTAGGCCCAGGCTTTCCAGCCGTGTTGTCCGGCGGCTTCGGCGATGTCGTGGAGGTGGGCGAAGGACAGGGCGCCTGCGATGGCGGCCTGTACGAGGACGGCGTCCGGGCGGGGCAGACGCGGTGGGGTGGTGGAGGTCATGCGGAAGTGGTCCTCGCGGGTCGGGCGGTGGTGGTTTGTGGGATTGCCGTCTTTGCCGTCTTGCCGTCTTGGTGCTGCGGGTCGGTCTGTGGGCTGGGGCGGATTCGGCTGCCCGGGTGGTGCCTTGGACGCGGCGGAGCTCGGGTTCAGGCCGGTGCGGTATCCGTCTTGGGGCTTGTATCCGTCCCGGAGGCATGGCCTTTGACCTGCGGTTTTACGGCAGGGACGGCTGGGACGGCACAAGACGGATGTGTTTCCCGTCCCGCCACCGGGCCCGCCGCTCACGCCCCGGACGGGGGCGGCGGCGGGCGCTGGCGGGAGTGGACGGCTGCCGTCTTGGCATGGGGCCTGATCCGTCTTGGTGCGGATGCCGTTGCCGTCTTGGGGTGCCGTTCCGTCTTGGCGGCAGGTGCGGTGACCTGCGGTTTTACGGCAGGGACGGCAGGGACGGCATTTCGGGGAGGGTGGTCAGCCTCTGCTGCCCGCTGCGGTGGCGTTCACGGGGTGGACTGCGGGGCAGTAGCGCCGCCAGGCGTCGAGGAACTTGTTGCGCAGGTAGCCCTTGCGCTGGGTTCCGTCGGGCATGCGGACGTTGCCGGAGGAGATGTCGAACTCGCGGAGCATCGCGCCGAGGCCGCGCGGGGTCAGCCCGCCTCGGCTGGTCTCGGCCCAGGGGGCCTCGGGGTCGCCGTTGAGGTTGAACAGCAGTTGGTCGGTGGCGATGCTGTCCGGCTCACCGGCGGCGTGGAAGATCCGCCGGATGTCCGCGAGGATCCGCGCGCCGCCGGGGTTGTCCTCCTCGGTCTGGACCTCGGCGTCGACCATGCGCTTGCACGCCTGGCGGGCCAGGCGGGACCAGGGGCCTCCGGCGAGGTCGGCGATGATCACCAGGGGTTCCCAGGTGTCGGCGGCGCGGTCCTCGACCGGCATGCTCGGCTCCAGGTGGAGAGCCTGGTCGGCGAGGGGTGCGGTCCAGCGGGCGATCTTGTCGCGGATCGCGTGCAGGGCGGGGCGGTCGCGCTTGGTGCGGTACGGAGAGACGCGCTCGCCCTCGGCGCGGCGGCGCATGCGGATCACGATGGAGCGGTCCATGATCGTGTCGGGGAGGTCGCCGATGCCGGCGATGGCCGCCATGGCGAAGGTGGGGAACTGGCGAGGGGTGTGGTCGTTGCCGACCACCCGCAGCACGTACCGGTCGCGCTGGTGCCCAGCGTTCAGCAGGCCACGCATCTCCTCGTTCTTCTCCGCCGCCTTCGGGCTGCCGAAGATCGTGTCCGCCTCGTCCACGAGCAGGGTGGGCGGCTCCTCGCTGATCGAGCGGAAGATGGCGGCCGGAGAAGAGTTCACCGTCAGCATCGCCTGGTGGACCGTCTCGGCGAGCACGTCGAGCAGGCGCGACTTGCCGCAGCGCTTTGCCGGGCCGACCACCGCCAGGCGCGGAGCGTGCTGCCACGAGCCCTGCAGGTGGGTCGCGGCGACCCACAGCGTGGCGGCGTCCAGGGCCTGCTCGGAGGGAAGAATCACGAACTTCGCGATCAGGGCCCTCAGCTGCGCGAGCAGGTCGGCGCCCTCGGTCACCTCGGTGTCGGGCATCAGGTCGGTCCCGTCCGGGACGGTGGGCTCGGCAGGCGCCGCCTCGGCGTGGGGGGGGGGGGCGGGGGGGGCGGC
>NZ_JBHWGV010000028.1:74398-89339 GCF_042732955.1 Kitasatospora sp. NPDC059747
GGTGGTGTTCATCTTTTGGTCCCGTGCCGGTTGGGGGGGTTGGCCTGTCGCGCCCTGGGGGTGTTGACAAACGTGTTTGTAAACGCCGGGCTGCTGGGCGGGCAGGTAGGTGCCGGGCTCGCCGGCCTTGGCCACGGGCGGCCATGCGACAGCGGGCTTGTCCGCTGGGAGGGGTGTGGCGTGGGGCTGGGAGGCAGTAACCTCGGTCATGGAGATCCTCACTCGGCGGCTCCGGGGGGCAACCCGGTCCGCCGTAGGTCGACTGTCCTGGGATGGGCGGTGGCGAGGTTTTCGATTAGCCCCCGGTGTTCGTAGCGCCGGGGGCTTCGCGTTTTCCTGGGGGCATTCGGGCTGGCGCCCGACCCGGCTTAACCTCCTCTCGGTTGGCTGTTTCATGCTGGCATGGTCGAACGTAGCGGGATATCGGCCTCCAGTCAAGCGATTCACGCATGGCAGTCTCAACCTCTCTCGGCATTTCTGCTGGCTGGACTGATTCGTGAAGGTTTCGTGAAGGTCCAGTCAACCGCTTGGCGGTTGGGCTTTTCATGCTGATACAGTCGCTCCTGTCGTCGCGCCGCGCCTGCTCGCAATCGGAAGGAGGTTGGTATGGTCAACCCCATGGTGCATCGGTACAAGGCCCTGGAGGGCGAGGCCCTCGTGGCCCACAACCTGAAGGTCTTGCGCAAGGCCGCCCGCCTCTCCCAGGAGGACGTGGCCGAACGCATGACCCGGCTCGGCTTCAAGTTCCACCAGACCCAGGTCGCCAAGATCGAGAACGGAACCCGCCCGGTCCGCTTCGACGAGGTGATCGGCCTGGCCAAGGCACTCAGCGTCCCGCCGGCGAACTTCATGACCGAAGCCGTGGCCGGCCCGGACGAACCGGACTACGAGCTGCAGGAAGCAGGCTTCGCCGTCGAGAAGGCCGAGCAGGAGTGGAGAACCGCCCACGACCTCGAACAGGCCGCCAAGGCCCGGTACGACGAGGCCCTGCGCACCTACGAGGAGATCGCCGAACGGCTCGAAGCCCAAGGCGTCGACCTCGGCCCCTCCGGCGCCGAGCCCACCTGGTACCCGGCCCCCAACTCCCAGTGGGACCCGCTCCGCAAGGACCCCTCGGCCGACCGGTAAGCGAGCCCGCCCAGCTCGCCGCCTGGGGCATCCTCGCCGCGACCCGGCCGGAAACCTAAAAGGCCAGACCGGCGCACGGGCCCAAGATCTTTTTTCGTTTCCGGCCGGGGCCGCCGTAGTGTGCCCGTCCCGCCCACCACCCCGCTGCCCGACCCTCGGCGCTACGAACGCTGAGGGCCGCGCCAGCTCGGGATCGACGGCCTCGCGGAGCATCATCGCCGCGACCCGGCTCGCAACCTAAAACGATCGACCCGGCCCATGCGTCCAAGATCTTTTTTGGTTCCGAGCCGAGACCGCCGTAGTGTGCCCGCCCCGCCCACCACCTACCCCGCTGCCCGTCCCCCGGCGCTACGAACGTCGAGGGCCGCCCGGCAGCCCATCAACCCACCGCCCATCCCAACAGTCGCCACGGCGGCGCGTTGCCCCGCGCCGCTGGGAGGAACACCTATGCCTGAAACGCCCCTGTCCCTCGCGCGCCTTGCCGGCGCAATCGGCCTCACGGAGCACCAGCTCCTCGCCCTCGTCGCCAGCTGCGGCACGGAGGTGCCGGACCCGACGCTCGTCGCCCTCACCGTGGAGGAAGCCGCCCGTCGTCTCGGCGTCGGCCGGACGACCATGTACGCCCTGGTCGCCTCCGGCGAAGTCCCGTCCGTGACGATCGGCCGTCTCCGCCGAGTGCCCGCCGAGGCGCTCAAGGAGTACGTGGCCGCCCGTACGCAGGCTGCCCCTTCGACCGTCGCGCTCGCGGCCTGAGCGGGGGAACCGAATGGCGAACACCCGCAAGCCCAACGGCGACTCCTCGATCTACCAGGGCAGCGATGGCCGCTGGCACGGCCGCGTCACGGTCGGGGTCAAGGACGACGGCACCCCCGACCGCCGCCACGTCAGCGCCAAGACCCGCCCCGAGGTCACGGCCAAGGTCCGCAAGCTGGAGAAGCTGCGCGACAACGGCACCGTGCCCAAGGCTGGCCAGAAGTGGACGGTCGGCAAGTGGCTGACCCACTGGATCAAGGAGATCGTGCCGGGCACCGTCAGCGAGAACACATACGCCGGATACGAGGTCGCTGTCCGCGTGCACCTCGTCCCCGGCCTCGGCGCGCACCGCCTGGAGAAGCTGGAGCCCGAGCACCTGGAGCGCTTCTACAAGAAGATGCAGGCCGCCGGCAGCGCCGCCGGTACCGCCCACCAGGCCCACCGCACCATCCGTGTCGCCCTCGGCGAGGCTCTGCGGCGCGACCACCTCACCCGCAACGTGGCCACGATCGCCAAGGCCCCGAAGCTCGAAGAGGAGGAGGTCGAGCCGTTCGAGATCGAGGAGGTCCAGGCGCTCATGGACACGGCGCGCAAGCGCCGCAACTCCGCCCGCTGGATCTTCGCGCTCGCCCTCGGCCTGCGTCAGGGCGAGGTGCTCGGGCTCCAGTGGAAGGACATCGACTTCACCCGAGGCGTCGCCTGGGTCAAGCGCGGCCGACTGCGGCCCAAGTACCGGCACGGCTGCGGCGACCGCTGCGGGCGCAAGCCCGGCTTCTGCCCGAAGAAGGAGCCGATCCGGCGCGAGACCAAGGACACCAAGTCCCGAGCCGGGCGACGCGCGGTGCCGCTGCCCGAGCCGCTCGTCGTGATCCTCCGGCAGCACAAGGAGGAGCAGGACCGCGAGCGGGCCCTCGCGCGCGACCTCTGGACGGACAAGGGCTACGTCTTCACCTCGGAGACCGGCGAGCCGCTCAACCCCAGCACCGACTACCACCACTGGAAGCGTCTCCTGCGCGAGGCCGGCATCCGTGACGGCCGCCTCCACGACGCCCGCCACACCGCCTCGACCGTCCTGCTCCTGCTCGGCGTGCCGGAGCGGATCGTAATGGCGATCATGGGCTGGTCCTCGACCTCGATGGCCCAGCGCTACCAGCACGTCACCGAGCCGATGCTGAACGACGTCGGCAGGAAGATCGGCGCGGCTCTGTGGGGCGACGTCGGATCTGGCCCAGAGGACCCCGGCGAAGACGCCGCCTGAGGCCCAGAACCCCAACTGAGACCAAAACTGAGACCACGACACGAAGAAGGCCCCGACCGGAAACCCGGTCGGGGCCTTCAACTGCCTTGCTAGGCAAAGGCGGAGGATACGAGATTCGAACTCGTGAGGGGTTGCCCCCAACACGCTTTCCAAGCGTGCGGCCGTGGTGGCCGAAGCATGACGGCGACGGTGGCGGCACGCACCGTCATGTGGACGGTTCGTTCGGTACGCTGACGGACCGTACGCGCTTCCCGCGTGCGGAGTCCGTCCCGTTCCCGTTCCGTCCGTCCCGTCCCGGGAGGCCCCGATGTCCCCGCTCCGGCGTTCCGCCCAGCTCGTGGCGGTGCTCTCGGCCCTGGCCGCCGCGCTCGGGCCGGTCGTCCCGGCCGGCTCGGTGCCGGTGCCGGCCCGCGCGTCGGGCCCGGTGGAGAGGAGCGCCGCCATG
The DNA here is from genome assembly GCF_042732955.1 of Kitasatospora sp. NPDC059747. Taxonomy (NCBI): domain Bacteria; kingdom Bacillati; phylum Actinomycetota; class Actinomycetes; order Kitasatosporales; family Streptomycetaceae; genus Kitasatospora; species Kitasatospora sp. NPDC059747. The sequence goes on from NZ_JBHWGV010000028.1 coordinate 77,983, forward strand.
CCGTCCACGCTTGACTCCCGGCTGCTCGCCGGCCGCCGGATCGTCTACTCGTACCCGGGGCCGACCCCGTCGCCCGTGGTGCTCCAGGCGATCCGCGAGGGCCGGGCGGCCGGGGTCATCCTGTTCGGCGAGAACGTCACCGGTCCCGAGCAACTGGCCGAAGCGGTCGGCGAGTTGCGGCAGGCCGCGGCGGAGTCGCCGGTGCCGGAGCCACTGCTGCTGATGACCGACCAGGAGGGCGGCAAGGTCCGCCGCCTGCCCGGTGCGCCCGAACTCTCCGCCCGCGCCACCGGGTTGTCGCCCGACCCGCTCGCCGAGGCGGCCCGCTCGGGCGCCGGCGCGGGGGAGAACCTCGCGGAGTCCGGCCTGAACGTCAACCTCGCCCCCGTGCTCGACGTCTACGACACCCCGGGCAACTTCATCGACCGCCACGAGCGCTCGTACGGCCGGGATCCGGCCGCGGTGGGCCGGCTGGGCAGCGCGTTCGCCGCCGCGCAGCAGGGCCTCGGGGTCGCCGCCACCGCGAAGCACTTCCCCGGTCTCGGCTCGGCCGCCCGGGACGCGAACACCGACGAGCGCCCGGTCACCCTGCCCGTGCCGCTCGCCGAGCTGCGGGCCCGCGGCGAGGAGCCGTACCGGGCGGCGATCGCGGCGGGCGTCCGGCTGGTCATGGCCTCCTGGGCGGTCTACCCGGCGCTCGACGCCGAGCGCCCGGCGGGCCTGTCGCCCGCGATCGTGCGGGGCGAGCTCCGGGAGCGCCTGGGCTTCGGCGGCGTCACGGTGACGGACGCCCTCGAAGCCGGCGCCCTCACCCCGTACGGCGACACCGGTGCCCGTGCCGTCGCGGCCGCCGACGCCGGCATGGACCTCCTGCTGTGCTCGGCCCGCGACCCGCAGCAGGGCGAGGACGCGGCCGCCGCCGTCGCCGCCGCCCTGGACTCGGGCCGGCTGGACCGGGCGGCCTTCGACGTCTCCCTCGCCCGCATCACGGGCCTGCGCGCCGCACTCGACTGACAGTGATGATGTTCGTGGCGATGTTGCCAGCGGGTCTGACCCACCGACTGACTGACGCTTCGGCTGTCCTGTTTGCGATTTGTCGGCTCGCTGGCGGCGTCGCCATGCACGCGGCCGGACGGGTGCTTGTGACTTCATAGGAGCCTGGCCAGAGGCCCCGTCACTGTCTTGTCCACCCGCCCGACCGGCGCGTGCCGCCCTCGGCTCGGACAAGCGACAAGGACGGACATGACCAGCATGACGCACGACGGTCCGGCGATCACCGGCGGAGTCGATACCCACGGCCTGACCCACCACGCGGCGGTGATCGACCCTCTTGGCCGGCATCTCGCCGATCGGGAGTCCCCGGCCACGGTCAGCGGCTATCGGGACCTGCTGGACTGGATGCGCTCGTACGGCGCCCTGACGGCGGTCGGGGTGGAGGGCACCGGCGCCTACGGCGCCGAGCTCGCCCGAGTACTGACCGCCGCCGGGGTCACGGTCGTCGATGTAGACCGCCCGGACCGCAGGACCCGGCGGCTGCGGGGCAAGTCCGACCCGATCGACGCCTACGCCGCTGCCACGGCGGTGGCCTCCGGGCGGGCCACGGGCGTCCCGAAGAGCCGCGACGGCCTGGTCGAGGCCGTGCGTGTGCTGCGGGTCGCCCGCCGCAGCGGCATCAAAGCCCGCACCCAGGCGATGAACCAGATCCGCAGCATGCTCGTGTCCGCCCCGGCGGTGCTGCGCGAGCAGGTCGCGGGACTGGAGCGTGTCTGCCTGATAGGCACACTCGCCCGGCTGCGGCCCGGCACGGACCTGTCCACGCCGCTGGCCGCGACCAAGGCGGCCCTGCGGCGCCTGGCCCGACGCCACCAGAGCCTGGATGAGGAGATCGCCGAGCTCGATGCCGCGATCGGCCCGCTGGTCCGACGAGCCGCACCGGAACTGATCGCACTGTTCGGCGTCGGCCCCGAGACCGCCGGCCAGCTCCTCGCCTCCGCCGGGGACAACCCCGAACGGATGCGCTCCGAGGGCGCGTTCGCGCACCTTGCCGGAGTCGCGCCGATCCCTGCATCCTCCGGCCGAACCCACCGCTACCGCCTCAACCGCGGCGGTGACCGGGCTGCCAACAACGCCCTGCACACCATCGTGCTGGTCCGCATGCGCTACGACGAGCGCACCCGTGCCTACGTCGCCCGCCGCACCAAGGAAGGACTCTCGAAGAAGGACATCATTCGCTGCCTCAAGCGCTTCGTCGCACACGAGGTCTACCGCGCGCTCACCGGCACAGCAGCCGCACGAATCACTCCAGGCGACCTCGCGCCCGCCGCTTGACGTCTATAGGAGCATCGGCGGGCCTCAGGGCGAGGGCGGTGCGGTGCGCAGTCCGTCGAGGATGATGCGGAGGTTGCGCTCCCACTGCTGCTCGTCGGCCCGTAGGCCCAGGGTGCGTTCGCCGGTCGCGGCGGCGGCGAGCAGGAACGGGACGTCCTCCCATGCGACGTCCGCGCGCATCGCGCCCGCCTCCTGGGCGCGTTCGACGAGCCGCCGGATCCGGGCCCGCAGGTCCGCCAGCTGCCGGGCGAGCGAGTCCCCGCAGGCCCCGCCGAGTGCCTCGCCGATGCCGCAGCTCTCGGCGCGCAGCCCCACGTAGGCCGCGGCGAAGCCGCAGAACCCGTGCCAGGGGTCGGGGTCGGCGAGGGCGTCGTCGGCGCGGTCCGCGATCTCGCCGAGGAGTTCGTCGAGCAGCGCCTCGAGCAGCACCTCCAGCGAGGGGATGCGCCGGTAGAAGGTGCCGACGCCGACGCCCGCCCGGCGGGCGATCTCGTGGGCGGAGACGCCGACGCCGACCTCGGCCACGGCGGTCCTGGCGGCCGCCACGAGGCGCTCGACGTTGCGCCGGGCGTCGGCGCGCGGGAGCCGGCCCGACGCGTCGGCGAGCAGGCGGTCCACGGTGCTGCCGCGCGGTGCCGGCGACGGCGCGTTCGGCGCGATGGTCGGCGCTGTGCTCGGCGTGGTGTCCGGCGGTGTGTTCACGGGCCGATCCTAGCCGCTAACTGGACCAATCCTGTCCGCTTGGCTAGAGTCCCCGGCAGATCAAACGGACAAGGTCTGTCCGTTTATGGTTGGGGGGCTTGTCGTGACATCCGCTGGGGCATCCGCTGTGGCATCCGTCGTGGAACCCCGGAAGATCCGGGTCGGCATCATCGGGGCGAACCCCGACCGGGGGTGGGCCGTCCGGGCGCACCTGCCCGCGCTGCGGGCGCTGCCGCAGTACGAGATCACCGCCGTCGGCACCAGCCGCCCGGAGAGCGCCCGGGCGGCGGCCCGCGCCTTCGGTGCGGCGCACGCCTTCACGGACGCCGCGCGGCTGGCCGGGCACCCCGACGTGGACCTGGTCGTCGTCACCGTGAAGGTGCCCGCGCACACCGAGCTGGTCGGGGCCGCGCTGGCGGCCGGCAAGCACGTGTACTGCGAGTGGCCGCTGTCCCGGACCACCGCCGAGGCGCAGGCGCTCGCGGCGGCGGCCCGCGGTGCCGGCGTGCACCACGTGATCGGGCTCCAGGCGCGGTACGCCCCGGCGCTCGCCCACGCCCGCGAGCTGGTGGCCGGTGGCAGCCTCGGGCGCATCACCTCGGCGACCGTCCACGCCGCCCGGGGCAAGGGTGCGGGCGGGCTGATCCCTGGCTGGGCGGCCTACACGCTCGACCGTGCCAACGGCGCCGGGACGCTGGAGGTCGCGGGCGGGCACACGCTCGACGCCGTGCAGCACGTGCTCGGCGGGATCGAGGAGCTGACGGCGGTCACGTCCGTCTCGCGGTCCGCGTACACCGTCGCCGAGACCGGCGCCACGGTCGTCGCGACCAGTCCCGACCGGCTCCGCCTCGACGGGACCCTCCTCGGCGGCGCCCGCCTGTCGGCCACCGTCCAGGACGCCGAGGGTGTGGAGGCCGGGACGCGCCTGGAGATCACGGGCACCGAGGGCGCCCTGGCGGTCGTCTCGACCGGGCCCGCCGGTCCGGCCGGCATCCAGATCGGCGAGCTGCGCCTGCTGCGGGCGGACGCCCCCGGCGGCGAGTTCCGGGAGGTGCCGCTCCCGGACCGGTACCGGATGCCCGGGATCGGCCGGGACGCCGAGGGCTTCAACGTGGCCCGGCTGTACGCCCGGCTGGCCCGTGACCTCCGGACGGGGGAGCGCGGCGTGCCCGGCTTCGACGAGGGCGTGCGGGTGCACCGCCTGCTCGACGCGATCGGGCGGTCGGCGGACGCGGGCGGGGTGCGGCAGGTCCCGGCCCGGCGGTAGGGCCGGTGGCCGACGCCGCCGTCCGTCCCTTTTCCCGGTTCTGCCCTCCGGTGGCGGAGGATCTGCCTGTAGTGTTCTGACGGCGCGTCACCTCGACAGCCGAGCCCGGGAGTTGGCAGCGTCCGGGCTCGGCCTCCGCAACCGTGTTCGGGGTGGCCGCGCCCCTTCGGGCCGTTCCGATGCCGCCGTGACCCCGCGCCGATGCTGTGACGACTTGAAGAATTCTTCATCTCCAAGGATGATGCTTGCCGGCCGTGCGCCCCGCACCCGGCCGTCGACCCAGCCGCACACGAGGGAGGGAGCGGACGATGCCCGTCCCGCTGTACCAGGCCAAGGCGGAGTTCTTCCGCACCCTCGGCCACCCGGTCCGGATCCGGGTCCTGGAGCTCCTCCAGGACGGCCCCCGGCCGGTCCGCGAGCTGCTGGCCGAGATCGAGGTCGAACCCTCCAACCTCTCCCAGCAGCTCGCGGTGCTGCGCCGCACCCAGCTGGTCACGGCCACCCGCGAGGGCAACACCGTGGTGTACGCGCTCAGCACCCCGGACGTCGCCGACCTGCTGCGGGCCGCGCGGCGGATCCTGACCGAGCTGATCACCGACCAGGGCGCGCTGCTCACCGAACTGCGCGCGCCCGGGGCGGCGCTGCCGGGCCGCTGAGGCGTTCGGCCGCCGTTCCGTCTGGCCGCCGTTCTGTTCGGCCGCCATGTCGTCCGTCCGCCGGACCATCCGTCCGCCGCGCGTCCGGACCGCAGACCGTTCCACCCGAGGAGAACCCGCCGCCATGAGCGAGAGCACGCCCGACAGCACGAGCGACGAGAAGCGCCGCCGCAAGGCGATGCTCATCCGCGCGGGCATCTACATCTTCGCCACGCACCTGTTCGCCGGCTTCGTGCTGCTGCTCTTCGCGCTCGGCGGCCGGAAGTAGCGGACCGGGGCCGTCCGCTAGTGGTAGCGGCGGCTGGTGCTCGTCCAGGCCTGGACGCCGTCGACGAGCTCCCGGGTGCCGTCGAGGTACCAGTCGCTCTCCGGGTGCCGCCGCAGCAGCTCGCGGCGCAGCAGCGCGCTCTCGTTGCGCAGCTGCGCGACCCGGGCGCGGACCGCGCCGACGGCCCGCGCGCGGGTGCAGCCGCGCAGGCGCTGCAGCGCGAGCACGGTGTTGAAGGCGGCAGCGCCCTGGCGCTCCTCCCGCTGCAGTGAGTAGAGGTCGTTGATCAGCGTGGCGGCGTCGGCGGTGTGGGCGCGCAGCCGGTGCAGGGCGGGTTCGGCGTGCAGCGCGGCGGGGGCGTCGGCGCCGTGGACGCGTTCCAGTATGTTCATGAACGGGTAGAGGCAGCTGCTGTGCCGGCGCAGCCGCATCGTCTCGGCCAGGCCGAGGCGGGGGACGGTGCCGTGGGCGCGGTGCTCGGCCTCGGCGGGGAAGGTCGCGAGGCAGGCCTGCCACTCGCGGGCGGCGCGGGCGCGCCAGGCCGGGGAGGCCGGCCCGGTCTGGCGATGCCACAGTTCGCGCCAGGCGGCGGTGAGCCGGTCGTCCCCGACGGCCGGTGCCGCGCCGTCCAGCACGGCGATCAGCGGGTCGACGATCGCCCGTGCCTCGGCGGGCCGGCGGCCGGGCGAGCCGTCGAAGCGGTCGTCGAGGATGGTGAACCAGCCGAGGACGTCGATCAGGAGGTCGAGGTCGGCGCCCCGGGTGCGCGGGTACGCGTGGCCGATCAACTCCGGCAGGGTGTAGGCCTGGTAGCGGGCGAGCTCGGCGCGGGTGAGAAGGCCGCGGTCGACCGCCCAGTCGGCGTGCCGGGCGGTGGCGGCGGCCAGTTCGGCGGCCGGGCGGGCGGGTCGGCGGACCGGGTGCGTGGCGGGCCGGAGGGTGGGCGGGTCGGCCGGACACCGGCCCGCTGCCGTCTCCTGCCGCCCCCCGCCGCTCTCGCGCGGGGCCAGCCGGACCCGCAGCCCGTGCGCCTGGACGGTCGTCCAGACCACCTCACGGGCCCGGGCCCCGGCGACGGCCACCGGCCGCCAGCGGCGCAGGATCGCGGCCGCCGCGACGGTCAGTTCGGCCCACGCGAAGGCCTCGCCGATGCACTTGTGCTTGCCCGCGCCGAACGGCAGGTAGGACTGCCGCCCGGCGCCGCCGTCCTGCCACCGCTCCGGGCGGAAGGCGAGCGGGTCCGGGTGGCGGACCGGGTCGCGGTGCAGCGCGGTGAGGCTGTACAGCAGCTCGGTGCCGGCCGGGATCCGGTACGGGCCGAGCTCGACGGGCAGCTGCGCGGTGCGCATCAGGAACGCGTTGGGCGCGTGCAGCCGCACCACCTCCTGGGCGACGGCGCGCGTGTACGTGAGGCGGGCGAGGGCTTCGGGCGTGGGGACGGTGCCCGCGGGCAGGTGCTCGTCCAGCTCGGCGAGGACGCGGGCCTCCACCTCGGGGTGGCGCAGGAGCTCGTCGATCAGCCAGGTGAGGGTGGTGGAGACGGTCTCCGTCCCGGCGCCGAACATGGTGATCGCCTCGGAGCGCACGTCGGCCTCGGTGAGCGGACGGCCGGTGGCCGGGTCGGTCGCGGCGCGCAGCACGGCGGGCAGCGTGCCGGCCGGACCGCCGCCCGCCGGACCGCCGTCGGTTGGACCGCCGTCGGTTGGACCGCCCTTCGCCGCACGGCCGTTGACGGCCTGGTCGACGACCCGGTTGAGCACCCGGACGGCCGCGTCGAAGCGCCGGTTGACGGGCAGCGGCAGCCGGGCCATGGCCGGGTGGGGGTAGAGCGACTGGACGATCTGGCCCTTGACCAGGTCCGGCAGCGCGCGGTGGAAGGCGAGCGTGGCGTCCTCGCTGAGCCGGGCGTCGAACAGGGAGCGGGTGACGATCTCCAGCGCGAGGTGGTTCATCTCCTTGGCCACGTCGAGGACCTGACCGGGCCGCCAGCGGGCGGCCCGCTCCTCGGTGACCCGGTGCATGACGGCGATGTACCCGGCCATCCGGTCGGGGCCGAAGGCGGGCTGGATCACCCGGCGGCGGTCGCGGTGGGCCTGGCCCTCCGACATCAGCAGGCCGTCGCCGAAGGCCGTCCTGAGGGTGTCCTGGACGGCGCCGCGCGGGCAGCCGTGGGCGTGGGTGGTGAGCAGCGCGTGGACGAGCGGCGCGTCGGTGACCACGCAGACGGTGCGCGGGCCGAGCCGGATGCGGACCACGCCGCCGTGGCGGGCCAGCGAACCGAGGAAGCCGAGCGGGTCGCGCAGCAGGGCGGCGGCGTGGCCGAGGCCGGGGAGCGCGCCGGGGGCGAGCGGCGGGACGGCCGCGGGGGAGAGGGCTCTCGTGGCTTTCGGTGCTTCCGGTGGGGTGGCCTTCGGTGGAGTGGCTGTCGGTGGGGTCGGTGTCGGTGGGGTCGGTGTCGGCCGGACGGCTGTCGGCGGGGTGGCCTTGGGTGGAGTGGCCGGTCTCGGCGTCCCGGGGGCCGCCGCCGTCCTTCGCGCCGCCGGTGTGCCGCTCGTCGTGAGTGTCTCCGTCGTCAGGGTCATGACACTACCTCTCACCAGATGGGCCGGTGCGGCGGTACCGCGGGATGCGCCGTCGCGCCGGCCGGAAGGCGGGGAACCGGTCACCGCGGAGCCCCGCGTACGTCCTTCCCAGAGGGCGCACGCCATAGGAAACGCGCCGTTCGGACGGGCGTTGCGCGGCGTACGGGTGGATCACCCCAACGGTCCATCGGCGACACCCGCCCGCGCGCCCCCGGGCCGGCCCGCACGCCCGCCGCGACCTGCGGTGATGGCGGTGCACCGGTGCGCCCGTGCGTGCCCCGCCGGCAGGGTCTTTCGGCCCTCGCCGGTCGGCCGCGGGCGGGTCCAGCATGGTGGCGGACAAGGAGGTTCCCTGATGGCCCGTCTGCGCCACCGGCCCGCGCTCACGCCCTATCCGACGCCGGTTGCCGGGACGGCTCGGTGTGATCTGCACCGTGCGGACACGAAGCCGAGGGCCGGGAGGTGAGGGCGGGGCGGCCGGGGGGCAGGAATCCCCCGTACGCCGCTCCGCCACCGAACCGGTCCGACGCCACGAGACGGGAACTGGGATCACATGGACTGCGACGACGAGGTCATGGTGACCGTCCGGATCAGCGCCGCGGAGCGGGCCCTGTTGCGCTCCCTGGCGCGCGACCGCGGCGGGGACGTCTCCGACGTGGCGGTGGACGGCCTGCTGGACGTCATCCCCGCCCTGGACGGCGACGCCGCCGCCCGCCGGCTGCGGCGCGTGCTCGCCCGGCCCGCGCCCTGCGCCGTGACGCTGTGGCTGCCCGCGCCGGTCGGCGACCTGCTGCCGCTGCTGGGCGAGCGGATCTCCCGGACGGGCGGTCCGGCGGCGGGCCCGGCCAGCGCCGCGCTGTCCGCGGCCCTGCGGCTCTGGCTCGGCGGGGACCCGGCGGCGCTGGCCGTCGCCCTCGCCCGGCTGCGCCGCGGCCGGGGCGCGGCCCGGCAGGACCCGGGCCCGGCCGTGCGGCGGCCCGCACACGCCGCCTGAAGCCTCCTGAAGCCTCCTGAAGCCTCCTGAAGCCTCCTGAAGCCGTTCGAAGCCGTCCGGAGTCGCCTGACGTGGGCTGATGCCCCCTGCGCCCAGGGCCCGTTCACGTGCCCCGAAGATTTTCGAAAGAAGTTTCTGTTATTCCCACCCGTCCCATCCGGTCTCCCACGTGTCGGAAGGTCCGGCGCCCGTCACCACAGGGGCGCGGGCCGTCGCACGAGGAAAGGAACGCGATGGGACACCGCAGCACGGAGCTCCGTCGACGCAGGCGCAGGCGGTTCACCCGCAGGACGACGCTGATCGCCGCGGCGGTCGCCGCCGGCCTGGTCGCGGGTGCGCTCGGCATCTCGACGGCGCTCGAACCGGCGGGCAGCCGCACCAACGCCAGTGTCTCGGCGGACGGTCCGGTCCTGGGCAACCAGGCGGGTGTGGTGTCCGACGACGGCAGCGGCGAGACCGGGACCGCCGAGGGCGCGACCCAGGCCCCCGCGCCCAAGCGTGACCAGAAGGCCGCCCCGCTCAAGGAGATACCCAAGGACCAGCCCGACCGCGGCCTGGTCTACGCCGGTCTGAGCCTGCCCAACGGCGACCGCTGCGCCGGCTCGCTGCAGGTCTCCAACGGTCAGTTGTGCAGCCACGGCCCGGACGCTCCGCCGAAGGACGTCGACATCCACAAGGACGTCGCGCCGGTGGCCGCCGCGGCCGCCCAGGCGCCGGTGCTCACCCCGGCCGCCAACGCCCAGCCCCCGTCCGCCGCCGACCTGTTGAAGGGCGCCGCGCCGGTTCTCGATGCCGGCCAGAAGGCGCTGCTGGGCGACCCTGCCGGTGCCCCGCAGCAGAGCACCCCCGCCGCGTCCGGCGGTTCGTCCGTGGTCTGCGAGGGTGACGGCAGCAGCGGCAACCGCATCCAGGTGGTGTACCTCCACGCCCCCGGCAACGACCGCTACGCCCAGTACCTGGCCTCCTTCAAGAAGTGGGCCGCCGACGTCGACGTCATCTACAACGCGAGCGCCCAGGAGACCGGCGGCGCGCGGCACGTCCGCTTCGTCACCGACTCCGACTGCTCCGCGTCCGTGCTGAACGTGCAGATCTCCGACGCGGCGCTCCAGGACTTCAACGCGAGCAACGACGCCGTCGCCGCGCAGGGGTTCAACCGCAAGGACCGCAAGTACATGATGTTCACCGATGCCAAGGTGTACTGCGGCATCGGCACCTTCGCCGGCGACGAGCGCCCCGGCCAGGACAACCTCAGCAACTTCGGCCCCTCGTACGGCCGGACGGACTCGGGCTGCTGGGGCGGGCACACCGCGGCGCACGAACTGGGCCACAACCTGGGCGCGGTGAACAACAGCGCGCCGAGCACCAGCAAGGGCGGCCACTGCGTCTACGACTACGACCTGATGTGCTACTCGGACTACCCGTACTACCCGCAGATGAAGGTGGTCTGCCCGGACCGCGCGCACTACGACCGGCTCGACTGCACGCACGACGACTACTACAGCACCGACCCGAAGCCGGGCAGCTACCTCTCCTCGCACTGGAACGTCGCCAACAACCGCTTCCTGATCACCGGCAACGGCGGTGGCACCGGCCCCAACCCCAACCCGTCGCCGACCGCCACCCCCACGCCGTCCCCGACCGCGTCGCCCACCCGCACCGCGTCGCCGTCCCCGACGCCCGGCGGCGGCACGACCGGCTCGCCGTCCCCGACCGCGACCCCGACCGCCACCGGCAGCCCGACCGCGACCCCGACCCCGACCGGCACCCCCACCGCCGGCACCGGCTCGCCCGATGTGACGGTCAGTCAGGTCACCCAGAACTCGGTCATGCTGAGCTGGCCGGGCGTCCCGAACGCGGCCGGCTACGACGTCCTGCTCGGCGGCCAGACCATCGGCACCGTCCGCGCCACGGTCGTCGGCCTCGTCCGCCTCGCCCCCGGCACCTCGTACAGCGTCGCGGTCGCCGTCCGCGACGCCGCCGGGTCCGTCGGCAAGCCGGGCCGCACCGTCACCTTCCGCACCGCCGCCGACGCCGGGCGCCCGCAGCCCGGCGCCCACTACACGATGGTCAACGGCCTCACCGGCCAGGCCGCCGACCTGTGGGGCAGCTCGATGAACGACGGCACCGTCGCCATCGCCTACCAGCGCACCGGCTACGCCAACCAGAAGTGGGCGTTCGAGGACGCCGGCGACGGCGCGGTGCGGATCAAGTCGGTCCGCTCCGACAAGTGCCTGCAGCTGGGCGGCGATCCGGTCGCCGGCCAGTACGTCGCGCAGCAGCCGTGCTCCGACGCCGCCACCCAGAAGTGGCAGATCACCTCCGCCGGCGGCGGGTTCAGCCTGACCGCGGCCGGCAGCTCGCTGGTGCTCGGGGTCAGCGACCGCTGGTACTACGGTGGTTGGGGGGGGGGGCGCCCGCCGCCGCCCGCCCCCCGCGCGCGCCGCCCCGGGGGCGCGGGGCCGCGGCCGGTCTGAGGTGCGATTGCGGAAGCGGGGGTCGGCGAGCGGCGCGAAGTACGCGGTGGTGGCCACCGACCAGATCAGCACGACCATCACCGGGT